>CAMWSA010000420.1 GCA_947176785.1 uncultured Lachnospiraceae bacterium | reverse complement strand
CCGATAAGCCGCACATATATGAACTTCATGTGTATGCTTTGGATAAAATGATGGATTTAGAGAAGGGCTTCCTGCTGAACGAGCTTTACCGGGGAATGGACGGGCATATCTTAGATCGGTTTACATTGAAAGGGATATATGCAAAGATGTAAAAATTAGAATGAAAAAGGGGCTGTATTTAGGTTTCGTTCCCATGTTCCGAAACGGCATTTCCTGTGAACGGTTTTCGTGATAAAAATATTCCCCTAAATCGCTTTCATATTTATTCCACATTGATATGGTAAACTTAAAACAGAAGGAGGTGTTCCAATGGCAGCACTACTAATTGTTGAGGATGATATCGACACCAACGAAGCCGTTTGCGAATATCTGCAGGAAGCCGGGCATAACACGATTTCTGCTTTTGATGGTGACGAAGCAATCAAATTGTTCTCTGAACACAAAACAGACCTTGTTGTACTGGATATCATGCTGCCCACTGTCACAGGATTGGCTGTCTTAAATTCCATCCGGAAAACGAGCCAGGTGCCGATACTCATGCTGACGGCTTTAGAGGATGAAGATACCCAGGTCGCCAGCTTTGACGGCCTGGCGGATGACTATATGACAAAGCCTTTTTCTATGGTCATCCTGGGGAAACGTATCACAGCTTTGCTGCGCCGGAGCAATCCCCCGGAAAAGACAGATGTCTGGACGTGCGGCAATCTGACCGTCAATTTCTCTGGCTACTCTGCCCATGATGCCAGTGGGGAACTGGAAGTCACTGCAAAGGAGCTTGACCTGCTCAGATTGCTGGTTGAGCATCAGGGACTGGTGTTATCCCGCACACAGATTTTGGATGCAGTATGGGGTGATGACTCCTATGTACTTGACCGTCTGGTAGATACCTATATCAAAAACCTGCGGAAGAAGCTGCACCTTGACTGCATCAAAACGGTCAAGGGAATCGGATATAAACTTGAGGCCGGACTATGAAAAGATTGAAGATTTTCCCCAAAACATTCCTTTATACCCTGAGCCTGATGCTGCTCATCGTCCTGCTGTCCCATACGCTGATTTATTTTCTGATGCCATGGGCATATAATTATCAGCAGGAAAAGGCGCTGGAGGCGGATGCCGCCCGGCTGATCCAGCAGATCACTACAGCCCTGCCAGAAGAACGGCTGGATTGTGTGACATCCTTTGCCGCTAAATGGAGCGCAGATGTTGCTGTTGTATATGATGATTTTTCGTACCATATGGATCTGCTTGAAGCTGAAACCAATGCGGTTCCTTCTACAGATGGTAAAGTGGATGTAACGATCATTGCAAGCGTCACGGAGGATGGATTAAAAATTTCCCTGGCCGAAAATCCGAAAGGCGGCACGGACTTTTTCAAAGTAGAACAGGGCTTTGCCAATGGGACAGGAAGCATCACTGCCGTCGTTTCCCGTCAGCATATTGAGGATGCCGTCAGTGCGGTATTGATGATACTCCCATTTACGGCTATACTCTGCACGGCAATTTCCATTCTGTCTGCCTTTGCCTACTCTAAAATGTTCACCAGACCTATCAGGCAGATCAGTGCAGCAACAGAACAGATGAGGGAACTGGAGCCTGCCGCCTGCTGTCCAAATGATGCCCGGGACGAAATTGGAATGTTAGCCGATAATGTAAACAGCCTTTATCAGACTTTGCAGTCAACTATCCGGAAATTGGAACAGGAGATTGAAAAGGTGGAAGCAGCGGATATTCAAAAGTCGAATTTCCTGCGGGCTGCATCCCATGAGCTGAAAACACCTGTTACTGCTGTCAGCGCCATGCTGGAGAACATGCTCCTCGGCATAGGGAAATACAAGGACAGGGACACCTATCTTGCCAGGTGTAAGGTCCTGACAGACCGGCTGGCCCAAATGATAAAGGAAATCCTCGACACATCAAGGGCGGAGTTTGCAGGAGAACAGGAGCGGACCGATTTCCTGATAACAGATGCGCTGGAGGCTGTCATAGAGCCATATCAGATCATTGCAAAGGCCAGGGGCATTTCGCTCTCTGTTGATGCAAGTGAACCTTTTGCTGTTCATCTGCCGCAGGGGATGATTGAAAAAGCGATTTCCAATATCCTGGCAAATGCGGTTTCCTATACAAAGCCGGGTGGCATGATCACTATTTCATGTAAGGGACGGCAGCTTATCATAGAGAATGAGTGTATTCCGATTCCGCCGGAGCATCTCACTCACATCTTTGAGCCGTTTTACCGGCCTGACTATGGCCGTGGCCGTGGGGCAGGCGGGAATGGGTTAGGGCTGTATCTCGTTGCCACGATTTTGAAGTCACTTGATATTTCCTATAAGTTTATCCCATCCGGGGACATAAACGGGATGTCCTTTCAAATTTCTTTCTGATCATCAAATTCCATATTAGATCCATATGCCGCCCATAATTGCTCCACATAGGGATGTTACGATACCTCCATCACATTGACAGGAGGTATCTTTTTTGAATGTTCTGAAACGGGCTTATCTATATGATACGAGGAAGAAAGGGAAAAGTCTGACGCTGTTTTTGCTCTTTGTCCTGATTACCCTATTTCTTACAGTCAGTTTTTACGTGTTGGGCGCAGCACAGACTGCAGCCGCTAATTTGCGGGAAACGGTGGGTGCGTCCTTTTCCCTGCATGGAAAGCCGATGGAGTTTAGCAAAGAGACTGCCGATTATGCCATGCAGCTTGTCCCTGTTTTTCAGAAGGACATTGACCTGATTGCGGACAACAGTGGGATCAAAGCCTATAATGCCCGGCAGACGACCACCACAGCGGCTGGCAGCTTTATCTTGCCGTCTGGTATGCCATCCGGTGCAATCGCTGCCAATACATCATCGGCATGGAACCAGGACTTTACCAGCGGGATTCTGGTGCTGGCCGAGGGGCGGCATATCACCGGGGGCGATCAGTATGCTGCCCTGGTCAGCCGGGAACTGGCAGAGGAAAACGAACTGCAGGTTGGCGGCGGACTACTGTTCAAAGATTCCGCAATAACGGTGGAGATTGTCGGCATTTATGAAAGTGATGCAGGCATGGAGTTCGATACTGACACAATTTTTATTGACCATGATACTTTCTGGACATTGACAGGAAGCGCAGCCGGAAGCTATTCAGGACGGGTGGATTTCTTTGTCACTGATCCGGCCAGGCTTAAAAATGTCATGGAACAGGTCAGGCAGGATGTACCGCTCCAATGGGAGGACTACGAGCTTTCGGATGATGCAGCGGGGTATGACGCCATTGCATATCAGCTCTCTGCCATTGGGCGGCTCACGACAGTTTTGATAATCTCTGTAGTCGCTGTCAGCATGATTGTCCTTTTTCTGATGCTTGCCATGCGTATCCGGGGGCGCATCCATGAAGTGGGCGTCCTGCTGGCAGTAGGAGTTTCAAAAAGGCATATCATAACACAGTTTGTTGTTGAAACAACAGCTATCCTGCTTTTGACGCTTCTGCTTTCCTGTCCCGTTGGCTGTTTTGTCATTATGCTGGTTGGGGCATCCCTGCGGGATATGGTCGGTGCAGTCAGTGTGGACTTTCCAATCTGGAAACTGTTCCTGCAATATGGGATTGAAACTTTCGTTGTGATTGCTGGTGTGATGATAGCCGCATACCCGGTTTTCCGGCTTCATCCCAAAGAAATTTTATCAAAAATGAGTTAGGAGGATAGAGACGTGATAAAAAGGGCATTTCTTTACACAATCAGGAAAAGGGGGAAAACAGTCATCCTGCTTCTGAC
>CAMWSA010000419.1 GCA_947176785.1 uncultured Lachnospiraceae bacterium | reverse complement strand
GTCTGTGAAGCAGCCTGACCTGAAGGCAAAAAACGATGTCCGGATCGCCGAGTTAAAGAAAGAACTGAAAAACACTATAGCAGAGAACCGCAGGATGATTAAAGACGCCAAATTTGATCATAAATACTCGGACAGGGAATATGCAAAACGGCTGGCGCAGGAAACCCGGGCACGCTATCAGCCCCTTCTGGAGGCCGCCAAGGATTCGCCCGCCGAGATCAGGAGGCTTCGGAAAAAATATGCGAACGATCTGCGTATCGCCAAAAATACCAAGCTGGTTACTAAAATCCAGATGATCTTTCAGGACCCCATCGCATCCCTGGATCCCCGTATGACAATCCGGGAGATCATCTCCGAAGGGCTGATCATTAACGGGATCAAGGACAGAGAATATATTGACCAAAAAGTATACGAACTGCTGGAACTGGTGGGCCTGGTACGTGAGCATGCGGGGCGCTACCCCCATGAATTCTCCGGGGGACAGCGGCAGAGGAGCGGTATTGCCCGCTCCGTGATCATGTCCCCGGACCTGCTGATCGCCGACGAACCGATATCTGCGCTGGACGTGTCCATACAGGCCCAGGTGATCAATCTGCTCAACGAACTGCGGGAGAGCCTGAACCTGACCATCCTGTTCATCGCCCATGATCTGTCCGTAGTCAAATATTTCTCGGATCGGATTGGGGTCATGTACTTCGGCAAGATGGTGGAACTGGCCTCCTCGGACGAGCTTTTTGCCCATCCGCTGCACCCCTATACGCGCTCTCTCCTGTCCGCTATCCCGCTGCCTGATCCGCTTTCGGAGAAAAGGCGTACGCGCGTCTCCTACAATGCGCTGGCCGAACACGATTACAGCGTGGACCAGCCCACGCTGCGGGAGATTCTGCCGGGGCATTTCGTCCACTGTAACGACGCGGAGGAGCAACGCTACAAGAAGGAGCTTGGCCTGTGAAAAAAAACACCGGAAAAACCCTATGCAAATATACCGTCTCATTCGCGTTCTGCGCTTCGCTTACCTGGCTGTACCTGGCGCTGAGGGACTTTGCCTCGGCGTCAAAGCTGGAGCAGTACCGCATGCTGAGTGACGCCTTTCTGATCCCCGGCCTGCTCATGGTTCTCTTCGCCCTGCTGATCATCCTGTCAGGCAAAGGGGCGCTGGACGGTATCTCCTACATGGCCAGAAGAGCCCTTTGCATGCTCATTCCGGGCATCGGCCTGAGGGAGGAGCGTTACTTCGACTATATCGAACGGAAACGAAAAAACCCTCTGCGGGGTTATGGCTTTCTGTTCGTGGTCGGAGGCTGCTTTCTTCTGGTGTCCGTATTTTTCTATATTCAATTCTATCAATTATATATTCCCATGGAATGAAAATCTGCCCGTCAACCAGGGACAGGGGTTGGAATGTACCGGGATCTTCCGCGAATGAGCCCGGGTCTTTGCCAGCAAACCAGGAAGACACATGGAAAATGGCGACTTTCATTGATTTAACAATGAAATCCGCCATTTTCTTCTCTTTTTGTTCGAGTGGAGTAGACGGGAGTCGAACCCGTCATTATAGTCGCCAAAACCATTTAAAATACGGCACTTTCTGTATTTTGTGACAAATTCTATGACAAATTTTTTTATCAAATTGCACTGGTGCAACTTGATTTACTCTTTTAACAGAAATCCCGCCACCAGCAGATTATACATCCGGGTATTTTGTGTGGCTGTGCCGATATAGACGGTGATGTTGTTAGCCTTGGCGATCAGCTTACGATGAGCATAACTGGCATTGATGCCAAGGGCTGTCATGGCGGCGGACAGGGTGGTCTTGGGGCCTGTATAGGCCGGGTAATAGGTGTCCATGGGGTGATTACCACCTATCACAGTTGAGCCGCCTGTTTGGGGCCGCTGGGAGTCTTCCTGGGCGAAACTAAGACATAATTCCGCCGCCAAGAAGTCTACAATGCCCTGCGCTGTCCGCGTAGCATGTGTTGCCGATAAAATGATCGGCACGTCCGTTAGGGAATCCATAAATCCGTTCTCAATCAAAAACGCAGGCATTGTGGTATGCTTAACCACGTACCAGCCATACTTGATTACCTTGCTGCTGCGGTTGCCGAATAGGCCCGTGCGCGCAGTTACGGAATCATACAGATGCATGGCCTGCACCCGCCTCTCGTCTTTGCTGGAGCAATAATACACCACCGTACCGCCGCCGATCCCGCCGCCAATCCCGGCGTTGTGATGGATGGATATGTACATGTCGGCTTTGACATTGTTTGCCGCCTTTACACGGGCCGACAATGCAACGTCCTTACCCCCGGTAGTATCATCAACCCGGATCACGGTGCAGTCATAGGCCGTCAGCAGCCCCTGGACTTGATCAGCGATCCTATCGTTCAACGCCCACTCTCTGGTCTCGGCGGGATCAATCGCTTTCAGGCAGCGTTTGCCGGGTGTTTGCATTCCATGCCCCGCATCCAGGGCGATTATCGGTTTATTCCTCATACTTTTCCTCGCTTTCCACATCCGCAATTGTGGCCTTATCCTCTACCTGCTGCTTTATGTATTTGATAATCGGCAACAAAAACGGTGGCATGCTTACCCCAATATCCAGCATATTCTCCAGAATGCTGATGATCTCGTTTATCACCAGCCAAACGGCTACCACTGTTGCCAAAACAAAAGGGATGGTGATTTCTACTCCCGCGCACTCCACAGCATAGTTGATCAGGATATCAATACACGCCCCCACCAAGACAAGCAGCCACTGGCATACCTTTTTAGCAATGCCCCGGATACTCTTATAGCTTGATATCTGATCCTGGCGGTACTTCACCGCACACAGCCCGGTAGCGTAGTCGATACAGTTACAGCCCACCAGCAAAAATACCGGCACGGCCAGTATACCCAGCCAGGCCATGAGGGCAGATATTACTGCAGTTACAACTAATTTGATTTTGTCCATATTGTTTTCTTCCTTTCTTTAAAATTTGTCCTGCTGTAAGATATTCTTAGGTCCATCCCTTGCCCACATATATACCCTCCTCCTTCATAAGGATGCAGCCACTTTCTTTTCCAAGTGTTCCAATCGTTGCTCCAATCTATTAATCTGTGCCTGCTGCCGCTGGATCATTGCCGTATTTAACGCAATAAACTCTTCATAACGCAAGGAATAAATAACTGTACCGTCAACCTCATCACGGCAGAAACCTGCAAAATCGAGATCAGACAGTCCAACCTGTGTCATGGCAGTCTCCACGTCCTGGGAAATGAAGCCAACATGAAGGCGTCCACTGCTCCCGTCTATAAATCTATATGTAACGGGCTGTAGCAAAGTAAAAAGGGTTATATGTTTGTCAGATATTGCTCCTATATCCTTTTTTTGATTACGATCTGATGTGCTTATTGTGGCGTTTTTTGCATGCAATTGCTCCCACCGGCGACCTGGAGTCCCTAGGTGCAAGTATCCATCCATCCGGGGCGCAAATGTCCACCTGGCATCTGCTACACCAGCAAATATCCCATATTGTGATTCTCCGGGGGCAATTTCAAAGTTTTGTCCCCCCCATGCTACTATGGTCCAGCTGTCCATCTTTATGCTTGGTCTTAAATCGCCAACTGGATTCATCCACATTTGTGTTGCAGTCAAACTGTGCCCTCCGCTAATAGATACATTTCCTGCGAATGTCCCTCCGCCCCACGGAGATCCAGATGGGCCTTGAGGCCCTGTCGCTCCAGTATCTCCTTTGGGACCTTGAGGCCCTGTCGCTCCAGTATCTC
>CAMWSA010000418.1 GCA_947176785.1 uncultured Lachnospiraceae bacterium | reverse complement strand
CTGCTGATTGCCCTGCAGAGCGCCATCCTGTCGGTCCTGCTGGAATGGTACCGCCTGATCCGAAACTGGAAGATTGAAAGTGATTTGTGACATCATCCGAGAAAATACATTGTGCCGCTGGCGATGATGCTGGCAGCGGGAGGAATCGGCATATGGCCCGGCAGCGTTTGGATTTTGGGCGGACTTGTCCTGGCGGAGGCTCTGGGGATATGGCTGGTGGCCGGAAGGGTATGAGGGGGATGGACAGTTTTCAGGAAAAAGCCGATATATAGGGGCTTTACATGTACCTCAATATATTGTGGGGAGGGGTGTCATGCCAAAGGAGGATAACAACAGTCTTTCGGGGTACAGGATCGGGGAGCTTTCCCGGCTCACAGGGGTGAAGGCGGGAACCATCAGGTTTTATGAACAATGCGGCTTTGTGGGGCCTGTGGAACGGACCTCCAACAATTACCGGCTCTATCACAGACGCCACATCTATCAGGTACGTGTGTGCAGGCTGGTGTTCGGCGGTTATGTAAACCGGCGGCTGCGCAGGGAAAGCCGGAGGGTACTGGATGCATCCGCCAGATGGGATCTGGAGGCTTACGGGGAGGCAGCGGCAAATTATCAGAGGGCTGTGGAGGCGGATATTGCCGGCACTCGAAAAGCGATAGCAATTTGTATGGAACAGATGAGTCAGGAGGAAGGGGAGGATAGGTGCTGTTCCAAAAAGCAGGCTGCCGCCATGGTGGGCGTGACGCCGGAGGCGATTCGCAACTGGGAGCGCAACGGTCTGCTGGGGCAGCATGAACCTTATGAAAAGAGATTCTACGGGCAGGCGCTTATAAACCGTATGTATGTGATACGGCTGCTTCTGGATACGGGCTACAGCATGATGGCGATTAAAAGCTTTATGCAGGAATGCGACAGCGGCCAGCTGAAAAATGCGGAGAGGCTGCTGATAAGCCCCGAGGAGAGCGAGGAACTGCGCTATCGGTCGGACCGCTATCTGGAGGCGTTGTTATGCCTGCGGGAGAAAGCCCGACAGCTTTGCGAGTTAAAAGCAGAGATGGAGAAGGCATTGTGAAAATTTTAAATATTAACCCTCTATTTGTACACCACCTTTTTTCTTTGTGCTATGATTGGTAAAAAGAGAAAAAGGTGGTTTTTTATGAGGTCTTTTCAAGTAAATGTCCGGGAGAAGCCTACGGAATTGGGGTATATGCCCACAATGCGGCTGTATCTTCTGGAGGAGAGCGATCGGTCCAGGCCCATTGTGATTATTGCGCCGGGCGGGGGCTATGTAAGCGTAAATCCGGAGGAGGACAGAGTGGTATGCCAGTACAATGCGGCGGGATTTCATGCGGCGGTCCTGCGGTATAGCGTGAGTCCCCACTGTTTTCCGGAGCCGGAGCGGGATCTGATGCAGGCAATCGGCCTGGTCAGGGAAAGAGCGGAGGAATGGGGGATCCGGAAAGACAGAGTCGCTATCTGCGGGTTTTCGGCAGGCGGGCATCTCTGTGCCTGTGTGAGTACACTTTGGAAAAAGACAGGGGAGGAGCGGTTTAAACCCGACGCGGTGATTCTTTGTCATGCGGTGCTGACGGCCGGCTTGGATCATTGTCGAAATTTCATTGTCGGCCATGTGGGAAGTGAGGATAAGGAAGTGCAGGAATTGGCGTTCTGCGACCGGCAGGTCAGCAGCGATACGCCGCCGACCTTTCTCTATACCACCTTTGCGGATAAGCTGGCCAATGTGGAAAATGTGCTATATTATGGAGAAATGCTGGCTAAACATGAAGTCCCCTTTGAGATGCATGTGCTGCCCGAGGGAGGCCATTGTGCGCCCTGGTGTGATGACATCATATGGGCAAAGCCTGTGAGAGGGCGGGATTACAATTATATCAGAATGTCGGTTGAGTGGATGAGGGAGCTTTGGGAGGACAGTCAGGCACATTATACTAACGACCGCTAAGATTTTCCGGTTCCTGCACATCACATACTGCACAATTAGGCAACATGAGCCGCGCAGGGAGAAAAATCCAGTCGGTCGTGAGTATGGTATAGACATGCTGTGGCGGGAGGAGTATCAAAATGCAGGGTATGAACATTGAAGAATATCTGGCCGCTTATGGGAGCCGGCGGATCAGATGCGGAAAAAGCGGTGCGGAGGTCTGGGAGCTTGAGAAAAAGTCCGGTTGCTCCACATCCCAATGCGTATTAACGCAATATCGAAGTACAGACTGCGATATACCGGAAGGAGGAAAGTATATCTTAAAGTATGTGCAAAGGGCAAAGCTGCCGGAGCCGGAGGTATTCGGCCTCTATCGGAATGAAGCGTATTTTTATCGGTTTTTTGTACAAAACTGCCACGGGGAGACGCTTCCCTGTCTGCCGGAGGTGCTGGAGGTACAGGTCTCAGATGATGAAATTCTGATTCTTATGAAGAAATATCAGGAGCTTTCCAGAGAGGGGATCAGCGAGGGGCTTCTGCGGAAGATCATGGGGGCGCTGGCCCTGATCCACACACAGGAAATCCCGGCTTTTTTAATGCGGGAACAGATGCAGCCAGGGTATCTTGCGGAAGATCAGATCAAACGCTGCCTTGACGGGTGGCGGTCTGTCCTGGCGGAGCATCCGGATGTGTTTGACGGGGGGCTTCTGACGGAAACGGCGGCCAGAATCAATGAAATTATCGGTTGGCATCATGAGGAGGAGCAGGTCTTAAGCCATGGAGATTTTCACTGGGACAATCTGCTGCTGGGGGAGAATGGAAATATCGTGATCTGCGACTGGCAGGGTGTAAATGCCGGAGGGGCATCCGGGGACATCAGCTTTTTCCTGAGCCGCCTGGGGGCGGACGGGATAACCATAGAGCCGGGGCGGGTGGTAGAATTATATTGCCATGAGAGATTCCGGCTCACAGGGGAAATGATTTCAAAAGACGATATGATAAGGCATATGAGTGCAGCCAATATAATCACGTCTTTTCAATTCTGGCATCAATATCTGCATGGCAGCGCCTGTGAGAGGGTTCGGGGAATCTATGAGAAGCTGCGGATGGAGTAGAGATCTATTCGACCGTGAGTATAACTAAATGAGCATAACTAAATCCAAAAAGTAGTTGACAGATGATGTAAAAGCGTATATAGTACTAAATGTAGCGAAAAATGGAAGAAAGGAGGCAATCAGGATGTTCAACTTGCTATTTGAGGTTAAGCACAATAATCATGGTTTGAATCGTATTGTCTCCCGAAGGTGTGCTGTGCTGCCAGGCTGAAAGGCTTTTGCAGCGTATAGGTGCGCAGACGTGTGTTCGCGCACAGCATATATAGATGGACTAAGGGCATGACATACACTTGTAGGTTATGTCCTTTTCTTTGTCTGTAAAAACATTCGGGAGAGGGGAATATAGTAAACGACATTGTGATTTTCACTTTCAACTCTTGGCAAATCCATATGCGCAAGTTTTTCAAGGTTTTAAGAGAAATTTCAATGTCGCTGACTATACGTATTAATGTGGTATCGCGGACCCGGCTGGAGTTTGATGCTTCGGGGCAGGCTTTGGCCTTGTGGGGAGCGGGGAGAGTAATCGGAGGAAGAAATGAATTTACCAGGAAGTTTTACAAATGTCATACAAAAGTATGGCATTGACAAAAAAGATGTGATATTTGCCGCCACGGGAGACTTGGACGAGGAGCAGCGCTTTGCGGATTCCATCGTGGCGCTGACGAAGGAAAAGCTGATCGCGGCCAGATATCCCTACATGGGAAAGCAGGAATATCGGC
>CAMWSA010000417.1 GCA_947176785.1 uncultured Lachnospiraceae bacterium | reverse complement strand
GTAGTGGGTGCGGCGAGAGGAGCCCTTGCCGGTTCCGGGGCCGGAATACCGTTGGCCTTTGCCACAGACTTTGCGGCGGGAACCCTGGGAAGCGCACTGGAGCAGTACATAAGCGAAGGAAAGGTAAGCGCAAGGAAGAGCATCACCAGGAGCCTGACCAACGCGGCCAGCAACGCCTTCTATGGAACGGGCAAGCTAAAGAGCCTGGGGGAAGCGTTCGGGAGAGGATTCGGGGCCGGAGCGGCCACATCCGGGATCAACTATATCTCCGACGCCATAGGCAACAGACAGATGAAACCGTCCAGACCGAAAGCAGGCATAGCAGGAGCCATGGACGGGCTGAACGCCCCCATCTACGGGATGTTCCGAAACCCCAGAAACGGCTGTGGCAGTGAAAGCCCGTTTGATACCGGCCTGGGATACAGTTCCGCAAAGGGCTACCGGTACAAGACGCCGCAGACGAGGAATGGAAGCGGCGGCAGGAAGGGCTTTAGCCTGAAAGACTTTGTTAGGGAGACGCTGATTGGCGGTGTCACAGGCGGGCTGGCCAGCGCGGCGTCTTATGGGGCTGATCGGGTTGTAAAGTCATTGAAGGATAGCATATTGATCGTCAGTAATAAGGATGCTCTTGGGGCCTCCTTGTCGTTGAACTTAGGAGAACCAGATGACGATACTATTATTGCTGCAATAAAAAATGCAGGGCCGAGTACTCCTGAAGAATTTAAAGTTTTTGGACATGGAAATCCAAATGGAATACAGTATAAGGACAAAATATTAGATGCTGATCAAGTGGCGCATTTAATTAAAAATTCTCCACGATATATTGGTGGGGAACAGAAGGTCAAGCTGTATTCGTGTGAAACTGGAAAACTGCCCAATGGATTTGCTCAGCAGTTAGCTGATAATCTGGGAGTATTAGTTGAGGCACCAAATAGAGAGTTGTATCCTACCAAGACAGGGGGATTTGAGATTGCTAAAAAAGTGACGGAAAAATTATATTTGCGAGGCTCTTGGGTTCCATTTAATCCTAAAAAAACCCAAAAGTAAAGGTTCTAATAATATGAACAAAATTAGTGGCAGGATTTGAATTTTTCTCTTCCTGCCTCAAAAGTAAAGAAAGGCAGGAAGAATAAGATGTATGTTTATGAAATTTGCCCTTATTGCATGGATCAGCTTTATGAAAGAAAACAGCCTATTGATGATGTTGTTGTAAATTATTGTCCTAGATGTGGAAGCAAAATGGAATGTGCATGTTTAGGTGAACAAAGGATTGATGATACAATTTATAAGATCATATTGAATGACGTCTCCATTCCAAATTTAGGGGATAAAAAGAATAAGTTTATAAAGACTTTAATGAGGGTGGGAGGTTTTGATCTTGAAGAGGCACAAGGAATATATAGAACAGAAAACACCTTGATTTTTGAAGGGAATGTGAGTGAAACATATGTGAATATGAATTTGCTGGAAGATTTTGTCCCGGATATTCATTATACAGTTATCCCCCAATTTCCATTCGAGAGTTTGCTTAACCCATTTATAAGTATTTGTCCTATTTGTGGAAATGATACAGTCTCTAGGACTGAGGAAGTGAATAATCGCCCAGATGATGTTAAAAGTGGAATATATTGTGAGACATGCAATGATTGGATTATGTTTACAATTTGCAGCAAATCGCAGGTTGATGACACAAAGTACTGTGTGGAAGTGTCTTTGGAGGGCATTAACAGCGAGGTGAAGAAAAAAGTTATGCATATATTAGACAGCTTATGCAATAAGAAGTTGAAAGGAAACAGTATCATTGTCCTTGACAGGGCCCAGAACATAGAAGACTTATTAAGCATATTGGAAGCATATAGCATTTCATATGCAATAAATCCTCCATACCCGCACAAAATTCCAAAGCTAAATCCTACATATAAAAATAAATGGACAGAGGAAGAGGTAAGGGAACTTATAAAGGCAAACCCAGGCCTGAAAATTACTGCGGATGAGTTGAATGCACTGAACTAAGAACCTGAAATTGCAGACAAAATAGACGAACACATAGTTTTACATATATTATAGCTTGTCATACCGTCATTATCTTCATGTAAAATCAGGTGACTTTCTATCAGGGATGCTTTTTGCGTGTTTTGTTAAAAGTATCTCTGATTTCCTCATGTAAGCATTCCGGAGTCTGGACGGCTTCCAGAGAGCGGCCTGTCAGTACAACGGGCCGAAACAGCTTATCTCCATGGTGAAGAGCGGCGAGGAGACAGCTTATACCTACAATGCCCTGGGGATGTGTGTCAGGAATGTGCAAAAGCGGGCCGGGAATGATGGCCTGCGCACTAGAGAGATGCAGTATGCGCCTGATTATCTGAGCATCACAGGCAATGAACTGATGGCCTATGAGATGGGTGCAGGCGGGACGGGTGCAACAGGCATTGCTCCAAACAGTGTTGTCGCTAACAGCGCTGGTATAGCAGGCACAGGCGCAAATAATATGCATAGCAGGGGCCTTGGACGGGCTGAACGCCCCCATCTACGGGATGTTCCGAAACCCCAGAAACGGCTGTGGCAGTGAAAGCCCGTTTGATACCGGCCTGGGATACAGTTCCGCAAAGGGCTACCGGTACAAGACGCCGCAGACGAGGAATGGAAGCGGCGGCAGGAAGGGCTTTAGCCTGAAAGACTTTATCAGGGAGACACTTATAGGCGGTGTCACAGGCGGGCTGGCCAGTTCGGCGTTTTATGGGGCTGGTAAGGGAATTGAGACACTAAAAAACAGCATTACAATAGATTCCTTTTCTTTTACAAATGATCAGAAATCATTTTACATTATAGAACCTTTATTGAAAATGCAAGAGGAAAACATATTATACGAGGAGGAATAGCAGTGGAGTATGAATGGATGATCTCACCAATTGATTCGAAAATTCCCTTTGAAGAGTATAGCAAAGATCAGGCAAAAGAATATTTCCAGTGGTTCATGACACAGATCGAGCATCGTATTCAAGTGCTTGATTTATATATAAGGAAAGAAGGAGAGGTAATAGAGTTTGATTATACGCCTGAATCACTGATCCCATTATGGAGATGGTACGAAAAGCATATTGTAGAAGAAAAAGTGCCATTGAGAGAATATTTACAGGAAATAAGAAGTCGGCCCAAATGGATGAGGGAATGGATACCCAGGACGAGAATATCCTTGATGAAGACTCTAATATTTGGGTCAGATATCGCAATTTATTTTGCAGAAGTGGTACGAAAAAATAGCAATGGAAAACTTTATTGGGGATATTTTACGAGGCCCAAAAACATGGAGGGTGCCAACCGGCCTGTGTTGATGGGATTTAAGGCCAAAATAACAATGGAGCCAAACGGAATAATACATGTTTGTACAATGGATTCTGCTGAAGAGAAAAAAGAAACACGACTATTTGATCTTTATAATGTATGGAGAGATGATATTGCATAGTATATATTTTGAGTTAGAAATGTGCAACAAAGAAGTCATAACCCATAAATATAAAACAAATATAAAAATGCAATGATTTCAATTGATGTGATAGCGTCGTCATGTATTAGGCATAGTCTTGAACAGGTTGAGGAAGTGCATTGAATCAACTATATAATATGTTTGGAGGGGAGAAGATTTGAGTATATTAGACTTTTTTCGCAAAAATAGTCGCAGAGATAATATTTTTTATTGTGATAAAGTTGATAATTATTGGGACAACGCACTAGAGGCATATTGCAAAATACATAATATAGAAATAACAAATTTG
>CAMWSA010000416.1 GCA_947176785.1 uncultured Lachnospiraceae bacterium | reverse complement strand
CTTGTAACAAATCCCTCCTGTTCCAATTCCTCATAAACCCGCCGGATTGTTAAGACACTAACTTTCAAATCATTTGCAAAGGCGCGTATAGAGGGAAGCGCGTCCCCCTCAACTAATTCTTCTTTTAGTACAGCGTCTTTTATCTGGTCTTTTATCTGTTGATACAAGGGGCTGTCAGAGGTATTTGAGATAAGTATCTTCAAAATATTGATCTCTCCTTTCCTTGGTGTGCTGTTTATAAATACACATCATAAACAATAGGCACTTAATTGTCAATAGGCAGACGTAAAAAGACTTTTTCCAAGTCCCGGAAAATAGACATAGCATGCCATCTGGTAAAAACAGTCAGCGTCTAAACAGGAATAATGCAGGGAAAACCACTGTAAAAGAGCAGGCATAGGCTGGCTGGTCAAAAACCAACAGATATGCGGGACTGGAGGCAAGGCTATAAATTCATTATATGAGTATTGAAAAGAGAATGAAAAAAATATATAATCTGGAGGGAACAGGCGGAACTCTAAAACAGAAAAGAGAAGACTTGGCAGGGAGGTAAGCCGGAATGGAAAAAGAGGCAGAAAAGGGCCGTTTGGGCTTGAGCGGAAGCACGTTGAAAATCATTGCTATGGTTACCATGTTCATTGACCACATCGGTGCGGCGGTGCTGCTCCGTCATCTCCTGGAAATGCGGAGTCATGTCGCCAGTATAGATGTCTATAACCAGCTGGTAATGCTGTACCGGGTACTGAGGGGGATCGGGCGGATTGCTTTTCCCATATATTGCTTCCTGCTGGTGGAGGGCTTTCAGAAGACCCGGAGCCTGAAAAAATACATATTGCGGCTGGGGATTTTTACCGTCCTGGCCGAAGTGCCCTTTGATCTGTGTTTTACCTCCAGAGTATTTTCTCTGAGCCATCAGAGCGTCATGCTGACGCTGCTGGTGAGTGTCATCACCATGTGGCTGGTATCCCTGCTGGAGAGACATGTGACAAACCGGTTTTTACTGGTGCCATGCGCAGCGGCGGTGACTGCGCTGGGGGCGGCGGCAGCGGAACTGATGAACACGGACTATGGATATATGGGGGTGCTGTGCGTCATGACGCTGTATGTTCTGCGCCGGGTGAAATGGATGCAGATCACAGGGGGCTGTCTGGTGTTTCTATGGGAAATATGGGCACCCTTCGCCTTTATCCCCATCGGCTTTTACAATGGAAGGAGAGGGCTGAAGCTGAAGTATGCTTTTTACCTGTTCTATCCCCTGCATCTGCTGCTCCTGTATCTGATCTGTGTGTGGCTGGGAACAGGGGATATCCCGGCGGTATAAGGACGGATATCTTCAGTGATAACCACGGCAATTGCCCTGTTGACGGATTTATCGTTTTAATGTAAACTGGTAAAAAGGCATAGAAAGCCGGTATCCGCGGGGCGGGCTGGCTGGCATATGCAAAGCGATAATAAGGAGGGACCAAGGATGCAGATGCCAATTTTTGAAAAATATATTGACGAGCTCCTGGAGAAAAGCACACTGGATGTTCCGGCCTGGAATATTGAGAAGGCCAAGGCCGGACAGAAGGCAGGCTGGAACTACATAGACGGATGTATGATTCTGGCACTTCTGGAAATCTACAGGGCCACCGGCGAGAAGAAATACTATGAGTTTGCCGATGCCTTTATTGACCACAGAGTGATGGAGGATGGTACGATTGCCGGATATCGGGTGGAGGAGTACAATATTGACAACGTAAATGCGGGAAAAACCCTTTTTGCCCTGTATGAGATCGGCGGCAGGGAGAAATACCGGAAGGCCATTGACCTGATCTATTCACAGCTTCAGGGCCAGCCCAGGACGGCGGAGGGAAATTTCTGGCACAAGAAGATATATCCCAATCAGGTGTGGCTGGACGGCATGTATATGGGACAGCCCTTTTATATGGAGTATGAGACCAAATTCAATAAGAGGGAGAACTATGCCGACATTTTCCGGCAGTTTGCAAGTGTGGTCAAAAATATGCGGGATCAGGAGACGGGGCTTTATTATCATGGGTATGATGCCAGCCGGGAAATATTCTGGTGCGACAGGGAGACGGGCCTGTCTGAAAACTTCTGGTTGAGGGCGCTGGGCTGGTATTCCATGGCCCTGCTGGATACCCTGTACAAATGTGAACCAGGCCAGGAATACAGGGCTGCGTATGACAATCTGATAAAGGTGTTTATAGACCTGGTGGACTCCATGCTGAAATTCCAGCATGAGAGCGGCCTCTGGTATCAGCTGCCGGCGCTGGGCGGCAGGGAACCCAATTATCTGGAAACCAGCGGCAGTTCCATCATGGCATACTGTCTCTTAAAAGGCGCGCGTCTGGGGATTCTGCCGGAGAGTTACAGGGAATATGGCTTGAAAGCCTTCCATGGCGTGTGCAATACCTACCTGAAGGAGAAGGACGGGCACCTGAGCCTGGGCGGCATCTGTCTGGTGGCTGGCCTGGGTCCTGCGGATAATCTGCGCAGGGACGGCAGCTTTGAATACTATATGTCCGAGCCCATTGTGGAGGATGATGCCAAGGGTGTGGGACCGCTGCTTCTGGCCTACTCGGAATTGCGCCGCCTGGGAGAGCAGAACTGCGGAAGCAGCTGCATAAGAGCGGTGTCACAGGATATCCAGATGCTCCAGCAGGATTTTGGTTCCCATAAGAACCAGCAGGATCCCCCCGGCCAGTTCCGCTTTTGATTTATAACGGCGGCCGAAGAGATTGCCTGCCTTGATGCCCACGGCGGACAGCAGCAGTGTGGTGATGCCGATAAGGCCCACGGCAGGCAGGATATCAACCCGCAGGAAGGCGAAGGTGATTCCCACTGCCAGCGCGTCTATGCTGGTTGCCACTGCCAGCAGGAGCATCTCTCTGAAGTACATGGTGCAGCTGGCCTTTTCCTCCTCTTTGGAAAAGGCTTCCTTTATCATGTTGGTGCCGATCAGCGCCAACAGGACAAAAGCGATCCAGTGGTCGATGGGGGCTATGAGCTTTTCAAGGCGGCGGCCCAGCAGATAGCCGGCAAGCGGCATCAATGCCTGGAAGCTGCCAAACCAGGCCCCGGCTAAGAGGGCTCTTTTTATGGGGGCCTTTTCCAGAGCCAGTCCCTTGCAGACGGATACGGCGAAGGCGTCCATGGATAAGCCTACGGCGATCAGGAATAAATTGAGCAGTGTCATAATGGATTTCCCCTTGTTTGTATTTTGGTTTTTCACATAGGCATGCTTATGCGCAGAAATATTTCCTCGCCCTATCCCATTATATGCATGTTGTCAATAATTTTGGTAAAAAACTTGTATATTTTACCGCCGCTTACAGAGACTAAATGGCAAGAGAGATCTATTGGCTGCGGCAGCTTTGGCGGGACGGAAGCAGCTCTGTCTTACCAGGAATGCGCGGGAAAGGAGCAAAGATGGGTATAACGTTGAATGTGTGGGTTTTCTCAGGTATTATCGGTGTGGCCTATATCATGGGCTATCTGATGAGCCGCACCATGGGGCGGATGCTGGCCGTGGAGGGAGCGGACCCGGAGGCGGCAGAGAGAGAGGCGGCATGGACCGGGAGAGTGCATGGCGAGGAACGGGTGAAGCCCGATAGGGCGTCGCGGCGGGAAGCGTCAGCGACGTCCGAAAGGACGTCACAGCAGGAGGCGTCGGCGGCGTCCGAAAGGGTATCACGGCGGGAGAGACCAGCGATGTTTGGAAGGGCGTTACGGCGGGAGGCGTCAGTGATGGCCGGGAGGGCGAGACCGCGGGG
>CAMWSA010000415.1 GCA_947176785.1 uncultured Lachnospiraceae bacterium | reverse complement strand
GCCCTGGCAGACAGCGTCATCGTCCGCCCCCTCGCCGTGTCTCTCCGCGTTGCCCGCCTGGCCGTTTGCCAGCACCATTAAGGTGTCGTTGGTGGAGGTGTCGCCGTCCACCGAGATCATGTTGAAAGAGTCCGCCACCGTGGCGCTGACCGCCCGCTGCAGCATCTCCTTGGAGATACTTGCGTCCGTAGTCAGGAACGCCAGCATGGTACACATATTGGGATGGATCATGCCGGAGCCCTTGCTCATGCCGCCGATGGTCACGGTCTGCCCGCCGATCTGCACCTCCACCGCAATCTCCTTGGAGACGGTGTCCGTAGTCATGATGGCCTGGGCCGCCGCCAGTCCTGCCTCCAGGCTGTGCGCCCTGGCCGCCGCCAGCTTGTCGATCCCGGCGCAGAGCCGGTCCACCGGCATGGCCATGCCGATGACACCGGTGGAGGCCACCAGCACTGCCTCTGCCGGAATGCCCAGCAGCTTGCCCGCATGTTCCGCCTCCGCCTGGCAGCAGTCCATGCCCGCCTGTCCCGTGCATGCGTTGGCAATGCCGGCGTTCACCACCACGGCCTGGGCAAAGGGTGACTCCGCCACCACCTTCTGATCCCATTTGACCGGAGCCGCCTTTACCACATTGCTGGTAAAAGTGCCCGCCACCCGGCAGGGGGAAGTGCTGTAAATCAGCGCCATATCCTTTCTGTTCTGATATTTCACCGCCGCCTCTGCGCCTGCGGCCTCAAAGCCTTTTGCCGCAGTCACGCCGCCTTCGATCTGTTTCATGTCTATTCTCCTTCTTTATATGTTGTCACTGTAATGCTCATGCCACTCTACTGGTTAAACGCCGTGATATTGGCCTCATTCAGCGTAAAGTCATAATAGTTCAGATCCGGACGCCTGGTCCAGCCAATAGTGTTCCAGAAAGCATTGCCCACATCATTGCGGGTAAACGCAATCAGGCTCACCTTATTGATGCCCTCTGCCTTAAGGGCGTTCATACAATGCACCACCATGGCCTTGCCGATGCCCAGCCGCCGATGATCCTCCCGCACGCAAACATGGTACAGGCAACCCCTCCTGCCGTCGTGTCCGCAGAGGATGCCGCCCACGACAGTACCGTCAGAAGCCACAGCCACCACGCTGCTGTCCGGGTTCCTCTTTAAAAATCGCTCCACACCCTCCCGGGAATCGTCCAGGCTGCGGATGCCGAAGCCCTTTATAGTCATCCACAGGGCATACAGCCCCGGGTAATCCTCTGTGGTCATTGTCCGTACGGTAAATGTTTTCTCCTGCATTTTGTTTCCTTCCCTCAGTGTCCGGTCTGATCTGCCGGATATTTTCCGGTTCTACAGCAAACACGCATATGCGGCATAATTGTTATACAAGCGACAGCTGAGATTTTCCAATTCCGGAACGGCACATCCCGCATAATCGGGCAGCATGTGCCGTTCCGGAAGGAAAATCTAATCGGTCATGAGTATAAGCTACAAATCCTGGTTCAACATATCCGTCAGTTCTTTTCTCTGTATAACCGTTCTTTTATCCGTTAAGCCTTCCAGTATATTTTTCACTGATTTTTTTGTGTTCTCTGTTGCATCTGCCAGGCTTACCTTGAATCTCTCAAAATATTTTTTCTTTAACAGAATTCTGACAATTCCTTCACAACCGCAGTGATAGCCTTTTTCCGGTATATCGTGTATATACTCCAGCAGGATTCGGATTCCATCCGGTTTTTGCACAGACGCTGCATAAATCGAAGCATCACACAAATACTCCATGGCCGATGCTGTGCCTGGCGGAGAAGGCACCTTGACATCATCATCAAACAGAGCGAAAATTTCCTTCAAAAGAGACAGTTCCTTTATTCCCCAAACCTGCGAACAGGCCACCAAATAAAACTGAAATTCTTCAGAGAAGCTCTTTCTTTCCTCTTCATAATTTTTCAATTCTTTTCCGTGAAATACAGCCTGTAAGAAGGAGAGCTGCTCCTTAAATGGTTTGTCGGCAAATTCCCTTACCCTCGGACTTCTATACCACTGCTTCACCTCATTGCTCTCCGTCACAGTGAAGCCTCCATTGCGTTCACCGGAAAAGACGAGTCCGTCTTTACTTTTAAACATTTCTTTCCCTATATAAATTGTGGAATTATACTTAATACACACACAATTTCGTTTTACCTCCCGCACAATCCTTTTAAAAAGCATACCCGAAAATTCCGTTTCAAGTTCTCTGGCAATATGTACATAATAATCACATGTCAGATCTTCATGCTTTTGCATACCCTTAAGCAATACGCTGTTTCCATTCTCCGTATAAGTCATGCGGTATCTGTGGATATCATCCCTGTCTTTTAAAACCTGCCTGTATGTCTTCATGATCTCTGTCTTCGGAGCGATCAGATAAAACGGTTGGATTCCATGAGCGGCATTGCAATCATCCGCAATTTCTTCGATGGTATCAAATTCCATTTTCGGCATTTCTATTCTGCCGGCCTCCTGATCTGCACTTGTAATGCAATATTTGATATCAAATTCCTGCTCTATCGCATTGAAAATATTGCATAAGTCCTCTCTTGCAGCAAAAAAATAAATCGTGTTTATCACTGACTTGCCCTCCTGCCACCCGGTCTTGGGACGATTCCGATATGCCATCCTTTATGGGAAACAGGGTACCAGTTCCAGTCCTTCGCTCTCGGGCAGGCCAAAGAGCAGATTCATGTTCTGTACCGCCTGTCCCGCCGCACCTTTAACCAGATTGTCCAGCGCCCCCATCATAATGATACGCCCTGTGCGCTCATCAATGACAAAATTCACATCCACATAATTACTGCCCTCCACCCACTTGGTCTCGGGGCAGACACCCTTATCCAGCACACGGACAAATTTTTCTCCCGCATAATACTTGTCATATACGGCCTTGATCTCCTCATAGGCTGGCAGCTTCCCCTCCGCCGCAGTTTTTAACCTCGCATACTCTGTCACCAGAATCCCCCGGTTCATGGGCACTAAATGAGGAGTAAAATTGATGGTCAACTGCCGCCCCGCCGCATAGCCCAGCTGCTCCTCGATCTCAGGAGTATGCCTGTGGCTTGCCACGCCGTAAGCCTTGATATTCTCATTCACTTCACAGTAAAGGTTTGGCACCTTGGCTCCCCGCCCCGCCCCGGAGGTACCGGACTTGGCATCCACAATCAGGGTGTCCATGTCGATCAGCCCTTCCTTTACCAGCGGATATGCCGTCAGGATGGAGCAGGTAGTATAACAGCCCGGGTTGGCAATCAGCCTGGTATTATCGCTGATCTTATCCCTGTTGATCTCACAAAGTCCGTAGACGGCCTCCCGGATAAACTGAGGGGATTTATGCTCTATCTTATACCATTCTTCGTATACAGCCACATCCTTTATCCGATAGTCCGCAGACAGATCCACAATTTTCACTTTCTGCAATATTTCCTCCGTCAGAAGTCCCGCCAGGAAACCCTGGGGCGTAGCCGTAAAAATCACATCCACCTGTTCCGCCAGCTGTGCCAGATTGTCATCCTTACATATATCCTCCACAATCCGGAACATATTCTGATAAACCTGATAATATTTCCGATCTATGTAGCTTCGGGAGCCATACCACCTGATCTCCACATCCTTATGCCCCGTCAAAATACGCACCAGTTCTCCGCCTGCGTACCCGGTGGCTCCAATGATCCCTGCTCTTATCATAATAACTCCTTTCCCGCTTATCTGTAGTTTAGACGATTGCGAAACTATTTCCGCAAGTGACGGGACTGGGCAATATAGACAAAA
>CAMWSA010000414.1 GCA_947176785.1 uncultured Lachnospiraceae bacterium | reverse complement strand
GATTTATAAACACTATAAAAAATATCGTTCCCGGCGTGCGCTGGGCTTCTGCTGTTCCCGGCAACATGCGGAGGAGATGGCGGGTGAATTTTGCAGGCGGGGTGTCCCTGCTGTGGCGGTGTACAGCAATGCAGAGGGGGAATTTTCTGAGGATAGAGATAAAGCCATCCGGCAACTACAGAACCAGGAGATACGGGTTATTTTTTCTGTAGACATGTTTAACGAGGGAGTGGATATCGCATCGCTGGACATGGTGATGTTTCTCCGGCCCACAGAATCCCCCACAGTGTTCCTACAGCAGTTGGGCCGTGGCCTTCGCACCTGCAGGGGAAAGGAATACCTGAATGTGCTGGATTTTATCGGCAATTATGAGAAAGCGGGAAAAGTGGTGGCGCTGCTGGAGGGCGGGAATGCCACCAAGCGGCAGGGAAAAGGCGAGTTGGAAGAAATAGAGTACCCCGATGACTGCATCGTGGATTTCGACATGCATCTGATTGAATTGTTTCATGAGTTGGACAGGAAATCTCTGACTATGAAGCAACGAATCCGGCAAGAATACAATCGAATAAAGGAATTGCTGGAGGGAAAAGTCCCTACCCGGATGGAGTTGTTTACCTATATGGAGGATGAGCTTTACCAGTACTGCATGACCCATGCCAAGGAAAATCTTTTCCGCAGGTATCTGGAATACCTGCACGATATACAGGAACTGTCGCCGGAGGAAGAACTGCTGTACGCCGGAATCGGGCGGGAGTTTGTCTCCCTCATGGAGGCGACAGACATGCAGAAGGTCTATAAGATGCCCATTCTCTACAGCTTTTATAATCATGGTGACATAAGGCTGGCGGTAACGGAACAGGACATACTGAGCAGTTGGAAAGAATTCTTTGACACAGGGACAAACTGGAAAGACTTTGAGCCCGACATTACCTACGAAGCCTACAATAATATGACCGACCGCCAGCATCTGAGCAAGGCAAAATCCATGCCCATCCATTTCCTGAAAGCTTCCGGCAAGGGCTTTTTTGTGGACAGGGAGGGCTTTGTCCTGGCCCTGCGGGAGGACTTGCAGGACTGCATCCGCAACCAGGCGCTGGGACGGCATATGAAAGATATTCTGGATTACAGGACTATGGAATACTATCGCAGAAGATACACCGGGAAATAGATTCCCTTTTCGTCCTGTGAAGAAATTACGCAATTCATAGGGGAGGCCCCAAACATGTTATTCGGCAGAAAAAACAGGACAAATACCAACAACGAACCAGGCTACAACCCCGAAACCCACCGCCCAATCCTGCGCTGCAGCATCTGCACCGGCGAGCAGGTGGCAGGCTTCAAGGAGATCCGCACCGGGAAGTTTGAGGAGGTTATGCTCGTCAGGAACAACCAGGAATTGCGGGAGTTCATGGAGATGTATGGCATCAGCGAAGTGACGAAGGAGTATTGAGACAGAATGGTAAGACGGCAGCAGGAGGACGCCATGAATCAAAAACTGCGCAGCGAGGCAGAACAAATCATGGAATACGCCATCGGCAAAATGCAGCCGGATGCGGCGGTGGTCAGGGCTCTGGAGGCGTGCAGCCTATCCGGCAGGATCTATCTGGCGGCAGTGGGTAAAGCGGCCTGGCAGATGGCAAATGCTGCGGCCGGGTATCTAAAGACAGCGATTGCGGACGGCGTGGCAGTCACCAAGTACGGGCATGTAAAAGGGGATATCCCGGGCGTGCGCTGCTTTGAGGGCGGCCATCCCATTCCGGACGAGAACGGTCTGGCAGGCACTCAGGCGATCCTGGACATGACAGCGAACCTGACGGAGCGGGATCAGGTGCTTTTCCTGGTGTCCGGCGGCGGCAGCGCACTGTTTGAAAAACCGCTTGTGCCGCTGCCTGACTTGCAGGAACTGAACCGGCAGCTGCTGGCCGGGGGCGCTTCCATCACGGAGATCAACACGCTGCGAAAGCGCCTGTCTGCGGTGAAAGGAGGGCGCTTCGCCAAATGGTGTGAGCCTGCCGGGATAGATGCCATCATCCTGTCGGATGTACTCGGCGATCCCCTGGATATGATCGCCTCCGGGCCTGCCGCACAGGATCTTTCCACTTGTGAGGAAGCCCTGGAGATTGTGGAAAAATATCACTTAAACGTGACGGAGGAAGCGCTTTCCTGTCTGAAACTGGAGACCCCCAGGAAACTGAAGCATGTGAACAGCCATGTGATTGGCAGCGTGGGTCAGCTGTGTCTGGCTGCGGCGGAAAAGTGCCGGGAATTGGGGTATGAAGTCCATATTTTGACGGACCGGTTGTGCTGTGAAGCCAGGGAGGCGGGAAGCTTCCTGGCATCCTTGGCCGGAAGCAACCCGACAACAGGAGAAAAAGTTAGCATATCCGGGAGCGGTCTGACATTGGGGGAAGGGCTTTTTACAACTCAAATTCCCTCCGCGTCAGGAAAGCGGGCCTACATTGCGGGAGGCGAGTGCATAGTGCATCTCCATGGAAAAGGGCTGGGCGGCAGAAACCAGGAACTGGCCCTGGCTGCTGCGCAGGGCCTGGCGGGTATTCCCAATGTGGCAGTATTCAGCGTGGGTTCCGATGGGACGGACGGCCCCACGGATGCGGCAGGCGGCTACGTGGACGGGGATAGCTATGACGCGTTGAAAGCAAAGGGAATCTGTGTACAGGATGCCCTTGCCCGCAACGATTCCTACCACGCGCTGGAAGCCATCGGGGGCCTGCTGAAAACCGGCCCCACGGGAACCAATGTCAATGATTTTTCTGTGGTACTGATTGATGCCTGAGTATTTGCAAACGCAAGATATAGAACTTCTCGTATTTCTATGGGTACTGTGCCGCCTTTTGTGGCACGACTAAGGACTTGCTCGCAAGTTCCAAGTCCTTCTTGCAAGTGCAGGTCATAGAACCTCTCGTACCCCTATGGGTACCGTGCCACCATTTGTGGCACGACTAAGGACTTGCTCGCAAGACCCAAGTCCTTCTTGCACTAGCATCCCAGCAGCCGGTTCATCTCCCGCACCTCCTGCCGCTGGGAGACTATGATATTCTCCAGTATGGGCTGCAGCTGGGGACAGATACAGTACCGCAGGGCATTTTCCGACATGTAGATGGCACCCTGGTGATGGGGGATCATCTCCCGCATAAAATTGGCGCTGATATTGTTGTCGGAGCAGGCATTGTTCATCTCTGCGAACATATTCTGGGCGATCTGCTGGAAGCGATGCTGATACAGACACAGGTCCTGGCTGGAATTCACCAGCTTGTGGCAGCACTTCAACGCCTCTGTCATCTCCTGTATGCCCTGTTCCTGCATGGCGATGATGTTTTCGGCAATAGTGCGCAGCGGGGCGCAGGGATTGTATTGCAGAAGATTTTTGGACATATCAACAGCCGCCATATGATGGGGGATCATCTGTACGATGAAATTGTGGGAGAGGCTGTCGGTCAGTTCCGCAGCCCCCATGCTCCGGATCATTTCCTCCAGAATCTCGTAGAACCTCACCAGGTAGCACTTGGTATTTTCCTCAAATTTACAGATATGGTTCATGGGCAATGGATTTCCTTTCTGCTGATTCGCTGTTTTGTCCGGGAATCCATAGTCAACGACATTAGAATTTCATTTGAAGCCTTGCAAAAACCGGGAGAGAATTTCAATGTCGGTTACTATATGTCTCCCGCTTATGGGGACAAAGAGGGAGAGTGAGATCCCCTGCTTTAAAATATGCAATCGCCGCAGAATATGTGAGGCGGTTTGGCACATGGCGGATCTCCAATCATCAGCAGTGATATATG
>CAMWSA010000413.1 GCA_947176785.1 uncultured Lachnospiraceae bacterium | reverse complement strand
TATTTTCTCTGCCATTTATTTTTCCCCCATTCTGATTCTGGGATCAATGAAGCCTTAGCTTACATCTACCAAAATGCCGCCCAGCAGCCCGATAAAGGTATAAAACATGGAGTCAGCCATAAACACGTCGAAGTCTCTTTGGCTGATCGAGATCAAAAACAATTGGCCTACGCCCGGAATCCCGAAAATCTTCTCGATGATGAAGGAGCCGCCCAGGATGCTGAGAAAGCTGGAGATCACCATGGGCAGGATGGGTACCATGGCATTTTTCAGCGCATGGCGGGTGGTGGCCTGTCCCCGGGTCAGCCCCTTGGTTCTGGCGAGAAGCATATAGTCGCTTGTCAGTGTCTCGGTCAACTCCGCCCTGGTGAAACGGCACAGGCCCGCAATCTCTCCGAAGGAGAGCGCCAGTACGGGCGCTACCATGCTGTGGAACATCTTCCAGGTCATGTAGGAGCCTCCGGCGTCCGCCACAGAGTAGAGCTGCAGTGGCAGCCATCCCAATTTAAAATAGAAGATATACTGCACCAGAAAGCCGTACACATAGCTGGGCACCGATACGAACACCATGACGGCGGTGCTGATCAGGGAGTCCTGCCATTTGTTTTTCTTGATGGCGGCAAAGATGCCCAGAGCGATGCCCAGAGGGACCGAGAAGATCAGGGAATAGAGATTCACCAGTACGGAGGGCAGCAGCCGGCTGGTCAGCGTCTCCATGGCGGGCTGGCGGAAGGATATATACCAGGAGGTTCCGAAGTCCCACTCGGTAATAATATTTTTCCAGTAGATAAAATACTGGGTGAGCAGCGGTTCGTTGTAGCCCAGCGCCTCCCAGCGGGCCTGGATGAGGGCTGCCATAACTTTCTCCTGGGGCAGTTCCCGGGGAAGTATCCTGATGAGGATAAAGCAGATGGTGGTGATGACAAAAAATGTGAAAAGCATCAGGATGAATCGTTTGATTACGTACTTGGCCATTCTCATGTACAGTTTCTCCTTTGACATGCGTCTATATGCCGACGGCGGGAGACTATCCGCCTCCCGCCGCCGGCTCAAATCAGCCTTTATTCATAGTTCAAAGCGCCGTTCTGGCTGCTCACATACGCAGCCCACTCCGCGTCCGTGTAGTCGTACTGTAACAGGCGTATGCCGCCGAAGCCATACATGATATTGTATTCGTCGGTGTAGTATTCGCACTGCCAGGAGAGCAGGGTGCTGGCGGTGGTGGCGCACAGAGGAATGCGGTAATATTTCTCCAGGTATTCCTCCTCCATCTGGGCGGTCACCGAAAGTTTCAGGTCAAAATCGCTGTTGCTGTATACGCCGGAGCCGGTCAGGGCGTTGGACCAGTCTTTCCAGGTCATGGTGACAGATTCCCCGTCCACATCCAGAGTCAGGGTCTCCGTGGCCGGGTCCCAACAGCCTGCCTCATGGATCTGCACATAATCGGGATCGCAGTATACCCGGAAGGTGCGGAAGGGATAGAACGCCGCGCCGCCCCATGCGCCGTAGCCGATGGCATATTCCCCGTTGGACACGTCCGCATAGCGGTTATTTAAGTTGCCGATAGGCTCCAAGGTGATGGGGCCGAAGCCGGATCCTTCGGCAGCGGCATTGATGTATTTATTCATCAACTCGCACTGCTGGGTGTCGGAGGACTCCAGTGCGCCGGCCGCCCAGGCGATACGGATGGAGATGGGGTCTCCCTCGGTGTAGAGGCCGTCGGCCACCAGCTCCTGACATGCCTGGGCCATCAACTCTTTGGCCTGAGTCAGGTTGTAACCGTTGATGGAATCATAGGCGTCCTTCAAGGTGGCATAAGGGGTGCCTTCGCCGTACTCAACCCCGTACAGGTTACAGATCGCCTGCATGGCCTCGTCGGAACTCCTGTACATGGAGGACGGGTCATTGTACACGTCATAGTAGTAGAGGTTGTTGAGCAGTGAGTAGGCGGGCTTGTAGCCTGCTGTCGCGGACACATACTCATTGCGGTCTATTGCAAGGCTCATGGCCTTACGGAAGTTAAGGTTGGACAGCACAACGGAGTTGGTGTTGCCTTTGGACGCATCCATGGTCTTTAAATTGTCAAGGCCGCAGTTGAAGAAGAAGGACATGGTATAAGTCTCGTCGGCCTTGTACAGCTTGTCGCTGGTGGAGTAGGCTACCAGGTCGTCGGCGTCAGGAGACCAGCTGGAAAGCTCGCCCTTCAAAAACGCCTGTTTTGCCGTGGCGTTGTCCATGACATTGATGATCACCTTGTCGGTGATATACTGCTGTTTCTTCTCCCCGTCCACCTCAAAGTTGGTGTAGGAGACCAGGTTGCCGTTTTCGTCTTTCTCGTAGCCATACCAGTTCTCGTTTTGTACGAACACCATCTGTTTGTCCTGCTGCATGGATTCCAGCCTGTAGGGGCCGTAGGACATGGTGGTCTCCGCACTGGTTCCGTAGTTGGTGGTTACCAGGCTGCCGGAGGTATCCTTGCCGGCCTCATAGAGATCTTCATACACCAGCCAGGTACTGGCGCAGGATACCAGGAAGTAATTCTTGTCGATATAGAACTGGTTCACATAGCGGATGGTGTAATCGTCCACCTTGTAGCAGCCCACGACGCCGTCGTAGTCCACCACCGGGAACTCCTTGCTGTATGCCAGGTAGCTGGGCGCGTTGTCAGCTGTTTCGCCCCAGGCTTCCTGGGTGCTGATCACGCTCACCAGCAGAGCCAGGGACTCTTCGGTCAGAGGGACCCGGCCCTCCTCATCGGCCAGTTCCGCCAGCTTCTCATAATCCGCCACATTGAAGTATTCTTCGCCATAGGCTTCCACATATGCGGCCAGAGTGTCCCCTCCCAGGTAGGCGGACTGTGCTTTGACCAGAATGGTCACGGCTGCACCGTCGGGAGTGGTGTAGGCACCGTCATCGCCCAGTACCAGGTCGTCAATGGCATAATTCCCGGAAGAGGAATTATCCATCCAGACGGTGGAACCCTGGAAGTAATAGGCTTCTCCGCCGGCCACGGCGGACTCTCCGGAATAGTATAGGTTGGCCCGGTAATTTTTCATGTCGGGATCAAGAAGCTGTTTCATGGAATAGATATAGCTGTCCGCGTTGATAGGCGTGCCGTCCTCCCATTTGGCATCGGGGTTGAGTTTGATCTCAAACACATAGCCCTCGGTGGTATCTGCGGCGGTCTGTCCCTCCGGCAGGGTGACATTGTAGTTGGTCAGGTCATCCTGATGCTCCCCGGTCACATCCTCCACGGAGGTGGCCATCTCATAGGTCCACTGGTACAGCATCTCATCGGTATTCAATATGGATATGTCCACGAAACCGGATGCCAGGTAGTTGCTCAGGATGGCGTCGTCCGCGTTCATCTCCCAGGTGTGGGGATTCCAGTTGGTAGCCAGGGCGGAAGCGTAGTCATAAAAGGTGTAGGTATCCCCCGCAGCCTGGACGTCGTTCCCCCCGCTTTCGGCGCTGTTCGTGGCATCCGCACTGCCGCCGGCGGAATCTGCGCCGCTGCTTTCGGCACCCCCGTCTGTGGCCGTATTGCTGTCAGGGGCATTGTCATTGCCGCAGGCGGCTAAAGACATAGCAAGTGAAAAAGACAGCAAAAGGGCAAGTAGCTTCTTTTTTTTCATAATCTCTCCTCCTGTTTAAGTCCGCGTTTTCCTACAGCTATGCAAGGATAACGCTGCTTTATTGCACACACTGCCATGTAAAAGGTTTTCTTTTTGTCGAATACTTGTATACAATTAAGGCATGCGCAATTTGTATAATCCAGTATAAATTATACTTTTGTGAATGTCAAGATTTTTTTGTCACATCCAGTTATA
>CAMWSA010000412.1 GCA_947176785.1 uncultured Lachnospiraceae bacterium | reverse complement strand
TATTCTCCTTGGCAGGAAAAATTTCAGCTCTATCTCCTATAACCTCCCGTATAATCCGCAGTTCTACCTGCTGCCTGTGCCGCAGGTGGGAAATCAGGTCCTCGAAGTCTTTATATCCATGCGCTTTTCCGTAGGGTGAATTTACCAGATACTCCATCATCAGGGGATACCACATCTGATTTCCCTGATCATCGGAGCGCTCCTTTTGTATGATCCTGATATTCTCCGCAATCCTGTCGCTGTAGAGATACAGCAGTCTGAAATGCTCCTTGGGCATGACAGCGTACAGCCTTCGGTAAAACGACAGAATCTCTTCATCGCTTAGCTGGTGGAACAGAATCAGGTCCTCCGCAATATTCTGAAGGAAAGCACATTCAAACAGATACCCGCTTCCGTGAAACCGCTTATACCTCGTAAAAATGATCTGTTCCAACTCCTGTAATGTTCTCCTTCCGTTGTAGATCTCATATTGTTCCAGGTCCTTATGAAAGCCCGGTATATCTGTCAAAATCCTGGTGTAGGTTACAATATAGCGATCCCCCTCCCGAAAAGTACCTGCCTCAATCTCTCTGCGAATGGGAGCGTATTTCTCCAGCACCGCTTCATACTGTTCCCCGTCCATCCATGTACACCAGGCCAGTTCCACCGGCGAATACTCCCCCTCCCTGCACACTTTATATTCTGGTTTCTGCCGGGCAATCTCCGACAGCAGAGTGGACTTTCCCATCCCCTGTAATCCTTCTATAAAAATATTATCCATGATTTCCTCCTGCTACTGTTTTAAAGATCCGGATACAAAAAAGGAACTATTTGCTGCCAAACAGTTCCGTCATATCCTCAACCCCTGCTATTTTGATTGCTATAGCGCACTTCTCTGACAAAGCCATATCTAAAACTGCTTCCCAGGAAATTTATATCCAAAAAGAAGGGTTATGAGAACATAATCCACTTTTGGCAACATGACCGAACAACACAGGAACTCTCCCCTATGCCGTTCTCAGCCTTCATGTAATCAAAGGCGAACTAAATTCTCATCTTTTCACCCCCTCCTCAAGATGCTGCCATCTTAACATACACCACCTTGATTTGTCAAATAAAAATGGGTTCTTTCCACTGTTTGTTGAATTGACAGTCATCCCAGTTCAAAATAGCCAGAAGCTCATGCCTTTCGAGTCAGAACTATTACGTTTTCAACTAAGAGTGGAAAGAATCTAAAAATGTTTTAAGCAAACGTTGGCTCTACATCAGCGGCGCCACTACCTTCATAATGCAACCCATCAGCCTCCTGGTCCAGGGCTCCGCCTTCAGCGTCTCATGGGTCACTGTCCGGCACTGCGCCAGCGTGGCCTGATAATCCGCCTCCATGTCCGCCAGGCAGGGCACCTCATAGAGATAGGCAGCACACTCAAAATGATGATACAGGCTGCGGTAATCCAGATTGATGGTGCCCACCACCCCCTCCCGGTCGTCGCTGACGAACAGCTTGGCATGTACAAAGCCGGGAGTATACTCATAAATCTTGACACCCGAATCCAGCAGAGAGTGGTAGTGAGACTTCGCCAAAGCATAAGCCGCCCGTTTGTCCGGGATACCGGGCAGGATCAATTTCACGTCCACCCCCCGCTCGGCGGCGAATTTCAGCGCTGTCTCCATCTCCCCGTCCAGAATCAGATAGGGCGTCATAATATGTACATACTTATGGGCACGATTCAGGATGTCCATATACACCCTCTCCCCCACCCGATCTTCATCCAACGGGCAATCGCCATAGGGCATTACATAACCAGGGGCCTTTCCCTCCTTCTTAGGGACAGCGTCTTCTGACAAAAACCGGTCAAATTCCAGTTCCCTTTCCTCGATCCCCCACATCTCCAGAAACATCAGCGCAAAACTCTGAGCCGCCTGCCCTTTCAACATGACAGCCGTGTCTTTCCAGTGCCCGTGCTTTTTCCTGTGGTTGATATACTCATCCGCCAGGTTGACTCCTCCCGTAAAGGCCGTATGGCCGTCGATAACCAGTATCTTGCGGTGGTCACGGTAGTTGTAATGAGTAGATACAAAGGGAGTCAGCGGAGCAAACAGCTTACACTTTATGCCCAGCTCTCTCAGCTTCTCCGGATAGTTGTGGGACAGGGTGGTAAACTCGCAGAAGCCGTCAATCATAAGCCGGACCTCAACGCCCTCCGCCGCCTTCTTTACCAGGATCTCCAGGACCTTCCCCCACATCAGTCCCTCGTCCACAATAAAGTACTCCAGAAAAATATAATGCTGCGCCTGTTCCAGCTGCCGCAACATCTCCTCCCATTTCTTCTCTCCTACAGGGAAATAAATCACAGTGGTGTCGTCAAACACCGGATAGCAGCCGCTTCTTCCCACATAGTGCGCCAGGGCTGTCACTCCGGGAGCCTCCTGCTCCAATCTGCGGATAACCTCCGCATCCTGGGAAATACAGCCTTTTGCCTGTCTGGTGATCTGATCTACCCGCTTCTTTATCAGCCTGTGGCCGATCTCGCTCTTGGTATACCACAGCAAAAATGCGCCAAACACTGGCATCAGCATAATAATGACAAGCCATGTGATTTTCGCCGTGGGATCATAGCGGCTGTTCAGCAGATACAATACCATAACCACTGCAAAGGACGTCATCACACCCGAAATATAGGGCTGCAAATCCCGAAACCACATGAATACGCCAAGCAGAATCGCTACCTGCAAAAGGAACAGCAGTAAAATCACTCCAAAGCGACTGAACAATGCATGAATCAGCCCCTTCTGCCCCCTTTTCAGCAGGCGTATCCCCATACTCTGGGCCTCCTCATTTGTCATAAACGGTCTCCTCCTTCCATGCGTTATCCCGTCTACAGCATTAAGCATTCCAGGCAGCTATGCTTCCGGCTCTCTGGGCCCCGGAAAACCACCTGTCAAATTCCTTAAGCTTTTCCTTTGTGGAACGCATGGCCTGATCCGTGGAAAGGTCTGCATGCTTCACAAAATTTTGTTTATTATAGCAGATTGATCCCGCAAACACAAGACAGAGCCATATCTGCATTGCAATTTCCTGTCCAAGCAGAAAGCCGGTAGAAGCGCATTTTCTACCGGCTTTAGCCCAAATTTGTTTACCCTATGTATTTTGCAGGCTTTCGCCACAAAAGAATGCGCCCAGTGCTTCTATCAAATACTCTGCCACTTTTGCAGTTTTGGTTCTGCGATTTTGTTCAGCCCTTTAGCCGACAGATTACAAGGAGTACACGATACGGTGGGAAGCTTTTTATGGGCCGTAGCCCATGTAACTCTTTACCGAGCGGTTTCCAAGCCGTCATGGCGTGCCGCGCCATTCTCACATTTCCGCTGTGAGGTTGCCTCTCTGAGGCATCAGTTTCACGCCGTACCAGTTGCTGCATTGCGTCCGACTCACATTTGTTCGGTTTTAGTGATGCGGCCTTGTATTAAGAGAGCGGGCAAGTTCAAAATGGCTTTCAATATAAGCACCTCCTTTTACTTACCCTTTGTAGAGTGGATGTATTATAACATGATAACAAGAATTTTTCAAGAAAATGAAATGCTTTTTGAGAAATTCACGAATCATCATAATCTTGTCTGCAGGGGATTTTATCATATATGCAATTGTCCCGGCTGCTCCACTCCCTCTTGCAAAATATACAATTGAATTGCCTGCCGAAAAAATCCTCAATGACCTCCAGCCAGTTTTACAATGCTTTCATAATCATTTCACCCATTTCTCTTATTGTAACAGTTGTAACAGATCAAATGATTTTGAACTCGATTAATCCTTCCTTTTTGCAAAATACCTTTGAAATTTGCGCGGAAATGGTATATAC
>CAMWSA010000411.1 GCA_947176785.1 uncultured Lachnospiraceae bacterium | reverse complement strand
CTCCACGATCTTCTCCCGGCCTCCCACGATGGGCACTCCCCGCAAATATTTGCCCTGACAGCCCGGATTGTCGTCAATAAAGCAAGCCACATGCATGCTCAGGTATTTACTGGACTGGATCTCCTGAAGGATTGCGTTGCCGGAGGCTCCCGCCCCCACGATCATATAATTCTGCCTCTCCGGCATTTTGTAATGGCTCAGCCGTCTGTTCTGCAGCATCCGCAGAAAACGGTAGCTGAACCTCACCCCGCCGGTACATATAGCCAAAAAGAGCGCATAGAGAAAGGGGAAGCTCCTGGGCACATGGGTGCCCAGCAGCCAATACACCATCGGCTGTATCCCTGCACAGATCACCACGGCGATCACCACATTTACCATCTCCGTGTCCGAGGCATATCGCCACACACTGTTGTACAGCCTGAAAATATAAAAAATCAGCAGCGTGATAAACACGTTGATCATGTAAGCGTCCTGTATCGCCTTCCAGAATTGCGGTTCTATACTCATAAACCTGAAATCATAGCGCACATACAGACTCAGAACCGAGGATACCAGCACGGCCAGCATATCGCACACAATCAGCAGAATGATCCTTGTGACAGGTATTTTCAGTATTCCCACTCGTATATCATTTAATTTCTTCACCGTATCTCCCATCTGTCCGCTTCAGCGGGCATTCTACTTCTGTCATCCCTGGTTTTTTGCCGGCCTGAAAGCCCTGTTCTACGTGGCCTTTTCAATGCTGCGCGCCCCGTGTTGAAAACCATACCGTAAAGAGCCGCCGGATCTAATCAGTCAGCGCATCAGTTGAAAATCCAGTTCAGATAAGGCAGCAGCCGGACGTTCACATTGTATGCCGAGCGCAGAAACAGGGCAAAATAGGCAGCAAATACCAAAGCCGTCCCCGCCGTCAGAAGCCGCCTTATGTTTTTGTTTCCAATGCCGCGCAGCAGGTTCGGGATCAGGAAAATCTGAGGTAACACCAGATAGTATGCCACTCTGGAGACTTCAGGAATGAACGCTCCGCAGGTATATAGTGCCAGCCCGCCCAGATTCAGGAAAAAGTAATACCTGTTTCGTCGGTTATCCCGAATAACTCCCCGGTAACAGAGCATGGCTAAAACCAGCGTCCCCACGCATTTGCCGATATTGGTCAGAGAATACTCCACCGTGTCGAACATGGAGTTCTCATAGTAGGGATAAATTTTGAAGATCACATAGCGGTAAATATCCCGTCCAAACACAAGGCTCAGAGCCAGCAGCCCTCCCAGCGCATAGTGCCAGCGCTTCAGCGCAGCCCCCGCCAGCCAATGAGCGCCCAGATACAGCGGAATCACCACCAGTACCGACTTGTGGAAAGTAGCCGCCGCCAAAATCCACAGGACAAACTTCATATATTCTCTTCTGAGTACATATTTGGTGCTGTACAGCGCAATTGCCAGCACCAGGTAATAGCGCACGGAATTGAAGCTGGAAAAATAATATCCGTTCATCAGAAACAGGAACATGGACCCCAAAAACCAGTCTCCCTGCTCATATATGGCTCTGAGGAAAAAGTACATTGTCAACAGGGAAAACAAGCCGAATATGGGCAGATAGCTGTACCCCTCCGTCCCAAAAAAGTACTGCATGAGACGCACCAGGGCGTTAAATCCAAACTCCGACGACACATGCCTTCCCTGGGAGATCAGGCTGAACATGCTCGTATAGACCCAGTAATCGTTGCCGCTGGCGATCCGGCAGGCGGACAGGGCTGACAGGATCACATAGATCCCGCCGCAGATCCACAGGTTCACCGCCTGCTGCCGGGTCATGCCTCCCCTGCCCGGGCGCTTATCCCGCAGGGCCGCCCGCCCCGCCATGACCCGGTTCCCATCCATATGTAGTTGCACGCTCTCCTCTGTGTTGCAAAAGTATGCCATCAGCAACACCAGAAGAGTTACACCCACAAACAAAACCATTTCAGTACTCCCGCCTGTATAACAGCTTTTTGCATTTATTGTAGAATCCTGACCAGACCGGACTCTCCGCCATCTTTGTCCGCAGAGGAGCCAGCGTAGCCAGCAGAATCAGCCTGTATTTCAGCCGCTGCCCCTTGCCCATGTACAGCGCCGTGATCTCCCGGTGTTCCCGGGCCGAGCGCTTCCGGTTTTCCGGCGTCTCCGAGAACCCGCCCCCCTCGTAGGAGGCCAGAGTCACAGGAATATACCTGGGCCGGGCGTCCCTGCAAAAATAACACCACAGGAAATGCTCGTAATCCGCCCGCACCCGGTAACCTGTCTCATAGCCCCGTTCTTCAAACAGACTGTGGTGATAAATACAAGCCTGGTGACAGGGGACATTGCGGTAGCAGGCAAAGTCATCCATATGAGGGTTGGACGCCACCACCTGCCCCCGCAGGGCATCATAGATATCCCCGTAGAAAATCCTGGAATCATAATCCCGGCCCGGCTCCTGGCACCCCTGTACCTGTCCCTGGCCTGTTCCGTGACTCGTCTCTTGTGCCTGGCCCCGGCCGATTTCTTCCGCTGCCCGGGCCAGCACCTGCTCCGAGGCAAGGGCATCCCCACAGTTTAAAAAGTACAGGTACTCCCCCCTGGCTGCCCGGGTGGCCTGGTTCATGCCTTCGTAGATGCCAGTGTCCGGCTGAATAAGAATCCGCACCCGGTCCTGGCACCCCTGCTCCTTAAGGTAGGCCTGCAGCGCCTCCAGGGACCCGTCCCCGGAACCGCCGTCCTTGACCACCACTTCATAATCCCCATAACTCTGTTTTACCACGCTTCTCATGGTCTCCACCAGCTTGTCGCCGGGATTCAGGGATACCACAAGAATACTGAACATGGGTGTTCTCATGCGCTCACCTCTGTCTGTCCGGAGTTTGATATAGCCGGGTCCCCGCCCTGTCCGTAACAATTCCTTTATATATATTTGATGTGCATTATCCGCCTTATCCCATCTTTCCCGGGCCCTGTCTCAGCCTTCGGCCTCGTTGATGCCCCTGCGCATAATCCCATAGGCTTTTCGCCAGGGAATCTCGCCGCATATGATCCCTCTGTGGGCCAGCAGGAAGCGCAGAGCCATGGGGCGGGCTAAATGCCCATACAGATAATGGTACAATACCCCTCTGTCATAAAAAAACTTCTCGTTATAGCCTGTAAACCAGGTGGATTCCCGCTCCTTCTCATGTCCTATGGTCACCGGCACTTTATATGCTTTAAGTCCGGCTTTCAGGCAATCCCGGATAAACAGACTGTCCTCCCCGTTGCTGTACTCTGCGCCGCCGCCGAAAAGCAGGGAAAACGTGATATTCTTCTGATGTACCCGCCGGGTGCGTACCGCCAGGCTGTAGGTCGGAAAACGTCCGCAGTTGTACCAGCGCACCCTGCCAAAATCCTCATTGTGGTAGGTCTCGCGCCCGGGCATGGCCTTCACATTGAAAAAAAGCAAATCCGCCTGGGGATGCTCCTCAAAGGCCCGTAATACCTTCTGTCCATAGTCTGCCTCATAGATGATGTCCTCATCCGCAAACAGGCTGATATCCGCACCCGCCCGCAGCAGGCTGTGATTACGGCTAAGCCCAACCCCCCGCTCCGCCACATGAAAGCATCGTATGTCATGTTCCTTCCACCGCAATTCCTCATAGGCGTACCGCTCCCCCTGATTGACAATGATTGCATCGCTGTCAATATGCATCTCTTCCGCCAGTCTGCGGGGTTCCCTATTCACAGCCGCCACCAATAATTGCAGTGTCATAACTTCCCCTTTCCCGCATAACACGGATCGCACCCATATTATTGCGTCAATCAACATTTGGATGTTTCACTTCCAAGCTTTCCCTGTCCCCGCA
>CAMWSA010000410.1 GCA_947176785.1 uncultured Lachnospiraceae bacterium | reverse complement strand
TAACGGAGCTGGTAAAACCACTATAATGAAATTGATTTTAGGACTGACTTCCGTCACTTCCGGCGAAGTGGCCGTGTTTGGCCAGAATATCAGAGGGCGAGAAAAGCGTGTGTTTCCCCGCATCGGGGCGATCATTGAAACACCTGGGTTCTATCCCAACCTGACCGGGACAGAAAACCTGGAGATTTTCGCAAAACTGCGTGGAACCGCTGCGCCGGGTGCGGTAAAAAACGCATTGGAAATCGTCGGTCTGCCCTATAAAGACAAGAAGCTGTTTGGTAAGTATTCCCTTGGTATGAAGCAACGTCTTGGTATTGCAAATGCCATTCTACACGACCCGGAGCTGCTGATTTTGGACGAACCTACAAACGGGTTAGACCCTATCGGTATTGCAGAGGTGAGGGATTTCATTAAAAGATTAAGTTCTGAACAGGGGAAAACAATACTGATTTCCAGTCATATTCTTTCTGAAATTGCATTGTTAGCTGATGATATTGGAATAATCGACTGCGGCGTTCTTTTGGAAGAAAGCAGTATGAATGAATTGAAAAAAAGAAACAGTAAATATATCCTTTTACAGGTTTCAGACGTTCCCAAAACGTCCTTGATTTTAGAGCGTGAATTTCACACAAAGGATTATTCCGTTCAAGACGAACACACTTTGCGAATTTATGATACTTCCTTAAACATGGGAGAAATCAACAAATTTCTTGTTATGCAGAATATAACCGTTACCAGTTCCGGACTTTGTAATGATACATTAGAGGATTACTTTAAGAAGATTACGGGAGGTGAGGGCATTGCTTAAATTAGTACGAATTGAATTTACAAAATTGCGCCGAAAAAAGCTGTTATGGCTTATGCTGCTGTCTGCTTTTATTATGCCGTTTTTTGCTTTTCTGTATTTCTGCTATTTTGGAGAAACCGGGATTGAACCAGTGGCATTTTACAAATGGTCTGCCTTTGGATTTACAATGTTTATTATCCTGCCTTTCGTGTTGGGAATGTTGTGTACGATACTTATGTATAACGAACAACGGTTTGATATGCTCAAACAACTTTGGATTGTGCCAGTCAGCAGATTGGGATATTTTTTCAGCAAGTTCTTTGTGGTGCTGATTTATTCCGTTTGCTTTATGCTGATTACTGCCATTGCCTCTGTTTTGTTCAGCGTACTGCCTGGATATGTGGTATTTGAATGGGATAGTATATTCTTTTTACTGAAAAAATGTTTGGAGATTGCTTTGTTTACCGCTTTCGCTATGCTGCCGGTGTTGGCAATCGCAGCAGTACAAAAAAGTTATATCATGTCGGTATGCGTCACTCTGATATACGCTTTTGCGGGATTTTTTATGACCCCTATCAATATGTATATACACCCTCTTTCTTGTGTGTCTGTCATTATTGCGAGAAACGGGGACATTCCGGGTCTTACGCTTCCGCAGACTGTTCATATTCCTATGGCACTTCTTTGTATTTTCCTATGGAGCTTTGCTGCTACGCTATTTGCAATGGTGATATTGAGCAGAAGAAAGTGAGGTGAAACAATGCAAATACTACTATGGGCGGAATGTCAAAAACTTCGCCGCTCAAATATTCTTATGTTGAACGCATTTGCTATTATTTTCATTGCCGTTATTGTCCTTATAGGTGGGAAAACTACGGTTAACGGTGTAGACTTTTCTGAAAGCAGTGGTTGGTATATGGCTACCACCTTAACATGGGCGACAATGTTTGTTCTTCCTGCCATGATTGCTTTATTGGGCAGCTATATGATTTGTCGGGAAGATCAGGACGATACAGCCAAGTCCCTCCACCTTATTCCGGTGAGTAAAGCAAAGCTAACGGCGGCAAAAATGATTGTCACTTTCGTTTTCAGCATTTTGATTTATTTACTGCTCTTTATTACTACGTTTTCAGCAGAAGCTGTTTTGCACTTTTCAGGGCTGTCTGTCAAGATGGTTCTTCGTTCTTTGAAAATGTACTTGCTGGAAGGAGCTGGTGTATTCTTAGCAGTATCACCTATTATTGCCATTGTGCCATATATGAAGAAAAGTTATTGGATGGCGATGTTGCTGGCTGAAATATACTCTTTTGCAGGACTGTTTATGAGTATGTCTAATACGCTGAAAACCTTTTACCCTATTACGGCAGTATTCGGTGTATCAGGATATTATGAGGCATCTATACAAAATCGAATTTGCAGCGCAGGTGTTTTGCTATTGTGTGCCTGCCTCGCAATTATTCTGTTAATTCGGCTAAATAGTAGCCAGAAAGGAAAAATACATGATGAAGAAACTATATAAAGTCAGACAGGGAAAAATTCTCGCCGGTGTCTGTGGCGGTCTGGCAAAGTATTTTGATGTAAGTCCTAAAGTGGTGCGTTGGCTTTTCGTCCTAATGTTTTTTGCTTTTTCAAGCGGACTGATGGTATATATTATTTTGATGATCTTCATGCGGAAAGAGCCGAAAACAAATTGAACGAAAAGGGGACATCGTATGGAATTACTATTTGTGGTCTGATTCTTGGTTTATTCTCCATGCGGATGGTTTGCTATGCCATGCTGGTTTTGATTTTCCTGCCTCTTTCCAAACTGGTTTTCAAAAAGAATCAACTGAAATATATGGAGGTGATAACATGGGAAATTAGTTGTTCTGGATATATCTGAGTCCGGTAGGCAGATTGGTGGGAAACATTAAAGCGGCTTTATGGCCTGTGATGCAAGAAAAAATTATCCCGAATTATTTTCCCTACGCAGGAGATTTGGGAAAACTGACCGTGTAAATGACTAAAAAGTTATCCCGAATGCATCTAAGAAATGCCGCTGTTACTGGCTTTCTTTGATGTATTTGGGATAATCTGACTTTCGGTATAACCACTTAGCGGCAGCCCCTAAAATGGCCCAAAAAAACAGACATTGTACATTTCATGTTAGATTATGAGAATGTAATGAAATTTGATGTAAAGTAGTATTTTATTTCCGTTATATTTTCTTGAACCTTGACAATACAAACATCCATTCATTGACATTATTTTTTTCTTTGTATTATACTGTTATATACAACAGTATAACAGCTAAAACACACGGAGGATACCGCAATGAAACTGATTATTTCAAATGTATCTGGCGTCCCCATATACGAGCAGATTAAACAGCAGATCAAGGCGGCTATTTTATCTGGCGAGCTTCAAGCCGAAGAAACTTTGCCCTCTCTTAGAACACTTGCTAAAGACTTGAAAATCAGCGTCCTAACAGTGACAAAGGCATACACAGAATTAGAACAAGAGGGCTTTGTTAAAAATGTGCAGGGACGCGGATGTTTCGTAATGGGGTCTGGTTCAGAACTGATTAAGGAGCAGCTTATTTGCAAAGTAGAAAACAATCTTACCGAAGCAATAAAAGCAGCAAAAATGGCAAATCTATCCACAGAGGAATTACATCGCCTTTTGGACATTTTAACGGAGGTAAAAACAGATGACTAATTATTTAGAGGTAACGAACCTTTCAAAATCTTTTGATTCCTTTCAGCTTCACAATATCAGCTTTATTTTGCCAAAGGGCTATATTATGGGCTTGATCGGTCCGAATGGTTCTGGCAAAACGACGACAATCAAACTGATTTTGAATATGCTGGGGCGCACCGGCGGCACAGTCAAAGTGATGGGGCTGGATAATATCACAGAAGAACAAAAAGTAAAATCAGAGCTGGGCGTTGTTTTCGATACAAATTATTTCAGTGATGATTGGAAAGTGTCGCGGGTTGAAAAATCCATTTCGGTATTTTATCCAAATTGGAACAGGCAGAAATTTGCGGATATGTTGCGGAAATTTCATATTGCACCCACCAAAAA
>CAMWSA010000409.1 GCA_947176785.1 uncultured Lachnospiraceae bacterium | reverse complement strand
GCTCTGGCGGAATATATTGTTACAGTTAAGGGATTGGGTTATAAGTTGGTAAATCCACATGAAAAATAAAAGGAAAAAAAATCCGTTTGTGCGGATAGCGTTGTTTTTATTATACATGGTTGTCATGGCGATTGTTATGGCATTTGTCCTGTTTTATTATATTTTTTCAATTCCGGAACCGGAGGGATTAAGCCTGGCATCATGGCCAAATACGTTTACGGATAATTTTTCGATATGGATGGAATACGAGGATGGAGAGATTCATGTGCGGGAAATTGGCCTTAAACGCTTGGAAGAATATGGATTATGGGTGCAGGTGATTGATGAAAACGGGCAGGAAATCTTTTCTTACCGTAAACCCGAAAGTTATCCTGCAAGTTACTCTGTGTCAGAGTTGACGACTATCAGCGCACAGCCCTATGAGAATGGCAACACCATTTTTGTAAGCAGTTTTGAAGATTCCGGTAAAACATGGAATTATATTATTGGCTTCCCTTATGCCATAGGAAAATATATGCTGTATTATAATGGCGAAAACGTGAACCGGCTTTATCCAATGTTCCGTATGGGCATACTCTTTATCTTTGCAGTAATCGCTTTTTCAGGGCTTGTTTATTGTTTATGGATTACCCGTCATCTCAGTAAAATCACAAGGGCTATTGGAACCATTTCCCTGCGGACTTATCAGCCGGTTAGGGAAAAAGGTGTATTCAGCAATATTTATTCCGCACTGAACCAAATGGACATGGAGATTCAGCACAGTGACAAGGTACAGGAAGATACAGACCGGGTGCGCCGGGAATGGATTGCGAATATTACCCATGACCTGAAAACGCCTCTCTCTCCGGTTAAGGGGTATGCGGAACTGCTTGCGGATGCTTCTGCACTTGACAAGCAGACTGTACAGGAGTATGGCACAATTATTTTAAAGAATGTCAATCATGCTGAAAAGCTGATGAATGATCTGAAACTGACCTATCAGCTTGATTCGGGCGAGGTCCCTTATAAACCTCAAAAGGTACGGCTCATGCGCTATTTGAAAGAGCTGGTGATCGATATCGTCAATGATCCGTCTTTTGCGGACCGTGATATAGGTTTTGAGAGTGACTTGCCGGATTTGACAGTTTACATTGATCCGGGGTTAATTCGCAGAGCCATTCAAAACCTTATTGTAAACGCGCTTGTGCATAATCCTGTCGAAACGAAAGTGATAACCGCTATTGAGTCAGCGCCAAAGAACGGTGTTCATATTTTCATTCGTGATAATGGGAAAGGTATAAATGAAACGGAGCAGGCTGAACTATTCAACCGCTATTACAGGGGTACGAACACCAAAGAGCGTCCGGAAGGAAGCGGTCTGGGACTTGCGATTGCCAAACAGATTATCGTTCTCCACGGCGGCGAAATAACAGTAAGAAGTAAACTGGGTGAGGGTACAGAGTTTACGATCTTTCTTCCTCTTGCAAATGATCCTGACGCAAATTAAGGCAGAATTAAGATACGGAAAAGTTGAACCTAAGACAGGTGGCTTATGATTTTTTCATAGGTCATCTTTTTTGTGCCTAAATAAAAAAGCAGGAGGATTTTTATGGAGCTTCAATTACAACATTTGAAAAAACAGTACGGCTCAAAGCGTGCTGTTGATAATGTAAACGCAGATTTGAAACCGGGTGTGTATGGTCTGCTTGGAGCAAACGGCGCTGGCAAAACAACTTTAATGCGTATGATCTGCGGCGTTATCAAACCGACTTCCGGCAATATCTTATTGGACGGAAAAACTATTTATGACCTGGGAGAGGAGTATTATACACACCTTGGCTATATGCCGCAGGATTTTGGCTTTTACCCCGATTTTTCTGCCCGTGAATTTATGCTTTATATGGCAGCGGTGAAAGGACTTTCTAAGAAAGCAGCAAAAGACAGGACACAAAAGCTGCTTGATATGGTGAATCTGCATGATGTGGCAGATAAGAAAATCAAATCCTATTCTGGCGGTATGAAACAGCGTCTGGGAATTGCACAGGCGGAACTGAATGATCCGGCAATCCTGATACTTGATGAACCGACTGCCGGGCTTGATCCCAAAGAGCGGGTGCGTTTCCGGAATCTTATCTCAGATCTGGCAAAAGAAAAAATCGTCATTCTGTCTACCCACATCGTTTCCGATGTTTCGTATATTGCGGACACGATCCTGATGATGAAACAGGGACGGTTTATCCTGCAGGAACCTATGACGACTGTTACTGACAGTATCAATGGCAAGGTGTGGGAAATCTTAGCAGATAACCGGGATGCCGCAGATTACAGCAGACGATTTTCTGTTGTAAACCTGCACCACGAGAACAACAGGGTCCGCCTGCGTATTGTGCATGAAACTGCTCCGGCAGCCGACGCACTGATAGCGGAGCCAACCTTGGAGGACTTGTTTTTATATCATTTTGGAGAAGAAGTACAGAGCGGAAGGAGCGGGATAAATGCTGATGAAGTATGAATTTCTTAAAATTTTACGCAGAAAGTCAACCATGATTGTTATGGCGGTAAGTCTGATTGCTACAGCGTTTCTTTTTGGTCTGCCAATAATGCAGTATCAGACCTACGATCAAGATGGTGTTATCACAGGATTAGACGGTATTTCTTATACGAAAGAACAAATTGCGGCATATTCCGTTTTATTGACAGACGGGTATATAGCACAAACGGTGCAGGATTACCAGCAGCTTTTTGCAAATCCTGATAACGTCGGGTTTGACGGAACGGAGAAATACATGATCGGGGATGCTTACTGGAATTTTGTTGCGCCGCAGGAAGATCTGTTGAGGATGATTTCTGGCAATTATGATGAGCCGGGTATCAGCGCCGGATATAATAATAAACTGCCTGTTCTGGATATGTCAGACGGCGCCGGTTTCTATCAGGCAAGGGACACAAAAATTGAAACATTACTAAATACGCCGTCCCGCGCGATGTCAGACGCACAGAAAGATTATTGGCGCAATCTGAATAGTGATGTAGACACACCCTTCCAATACGGGTACTACGAGGGATGGAAGGTCATAATATCTTGTTTTGAACTGTTTATGTTTGCCCTTTCAGCTATTTGTATTGTGACTGCGCCTGTTTTTTCAGGAGAGTATCAGGCCGGCACTGATGCGGTGATCCTGTCTGCTAAATATGGAAAAACCAAACTGATAACGGCAAAAATTGTTGCGGCGCTACTGTTCGGTCTGCTTGCGTTCACCCTCCACATGGTAATTGCGTTTGTCTTACCGCTTATGGCTTATGGGATTGACGGGTGGAATCTTCCCCTGCAGATTACAAATACAGCGATCCCTTATCCGTTCACATTTATGCAGGCCACCTTCATCAATCTGGGTGTAATTTATCTGGTTTTGATTGCCATGATTGCCCTGACACTTTTCCTGTCAGCAAAAATGAAAAGCCCTTATCTTGTTCTGACGGTGATGATCCCTATTCTTTTTGTCCCGCTGTTCCTTTCAACAAACGGAACAACAGGGGCATATAATCTGACGCTGTTCCTGCTTCCGTATAATTCTGCAATACCGGAATATGGAAAATATATATCCTGGCAGATTGGCGGACTGGTTTTAGATTTGTTTTCTGCAAGAGCAGCCTTGTATATTGCATTAACCGTAATTATGCTTCCACTTGCGAAATTAGGTTTTAAGAAACATCAGGTTTCAGCATAAAGGAGCATGAATACCAATGACCGCAGGATGGAGGTCATTCACATTCTTATTTATACACAGCAGGGTGGGGCTGGGGGATTTTCATAGGAGAGGATTACAAGTCATATATAAATACCATAACCTGGATAAAGCAGAATAGCAACAATTTAGACA
>CAMWSA010000408.1 GCA_947176785.1 uncultured Lachnospiraceae bacterium | reverse complement strand
GCCGGGTATTCATCACCGTTTTGTGAGGTTGCAGGGAATATGCGGAACTGAAATAGGAGGATTTTGAGATGTTTAAGGGACAAAAGTGTTTGGTCATAGGGTCCGGCGTAAGCGGCGTGGGCGCGGTGTCCATGCTGGGACATATGGGGGCGGAGCTCCTGCTCTTTGACGGCGGCGACAAGATCACGCAGGAGGAGCTGGAGGCAAAAGTCCCCCAGGGAGTACAGGCAAGATGTTACGTGCGGCAGCTGCCGGAGGAGCTTTTGTCCCGGATAGAGGTGGCGGTGCTGAGTCCCGGCGTGTCCACGGACATTCCCCTGGTGCAGGAACTTAAGAGCCATGGGGTCCGGATAATCGGAGAGATCGAGCTGGGCTTTCTGGCGGAGCAGGGCAGAGTGGCGGCGATCACCGGCACCAACGGCAAGACCACTACCACCACCCTGGTGGGGGAGATCATGAAAGCGCATCTGGGGCCGGAAAAAGTATTCGTGGTGGGCAACATCGGAAACCCTTATACTCTGGAAGCGGAGAAGACCGGGCCGGACACAGTGACGGTGGGTGAACTGAGCAGCTTCCAGCTGGAGACGGTGGACACCTTCCGTCCCAGGGTATCGGCGATTTTGAATATTACGCCGGACCATTTAAACCGCCATCACACCATGGAAGCCTATGTGGAGGTGAAGGAGCGTGTGGCCATGCGGCAGACCCCGGAGGATATCTGTGTGCTGAACTACGAAAATGCCTACACCAGGGATTTCGGCAGCCGCTGTCCGGCCAGGGTGGTGTACTTTTCCTCCGCCAGGGAACTGCCGGAGGGGTATTTCCTGAAGGGTGAGGAGATCTTCCTGGCGGAGGGCGGCCAGGCCAAGCCGCTGTTGAACATTCACAGGGATATGAACCTGGTGGGTGTCTGCAATGTGGAGAATGTGATGGCGGCCACTGCCATCGCCAGGGCCTTGGGGGTCCCCATGGAGACTATCCTGCAGGCTGTCCGGGAGTTCCATGCCGTGGAACACCGCATAGAGTATGTGGCGACCAAGAGAGGCGTGGCCTACTACAACGACTCCAAGGGAACCAATCCCGACGCCGCCATCCAGGGCATCAGGGCCATGAGCCGTCCCACGGTCCTGATCGGCGGGGGCTATGACAAACAGAGTCAGTATGACAAGTGGATCGAGAGCTTTGAGGGCAAGGTGAAATGGCTGGTGCTGGTGGGCCAGACCAGGGAAAAGATTGCAGACTGTGCCCGGGCCCACGGCTTTGACCGGATTCGTATGGCGGACTCCTATGAGGAGTGTCTGCGGCTCTGCACGCAGCTGGCCCAGGCGGGTGACGCGGTGCTGCTGTCCCCGGCCTGCGCCAGCTGGGGCATGTTCCCCAACTACGAGGTGCGGGGGCAGGTGTTCAAGGACTATGTAAACGGGCTTGAGGAGTGATTGCGTGGCAGATAGAAGCAGGGGAAGCAGAGACAGAAGGAAGAGAAAAAAAGAACAGACAGAATACTTTTTTGATTACAGCCTGCTGTTCATCGTGCTGTTTTTGATGGGCTTTGGGCTGGTGATGATCTATTCCGCCAGTTCCTATGAGGCCCAGCAGGATTTTGGCAGCGGGACCTTTTATCTGCGCAGGCAGCTGATTGCGGATATCCTGGGCCTGGTGGTTATGATCGTGATGGCGAATATTCCATATCGGTTTTGGAGGCGTTTCACCACTCTGGCCTACTTTGTGTCCTTTGGTATGATCTTTCTGGTGAAGACCCCGCTGGGCGTGTCCTCCCACGGTGCCACGAGGTGGGTGGGCATTCCGGGCACAGCCTTTAATGTACAGCCTGCGGAGGTGGCCAAGGTCTGTATGATCCTGTTTCTGGCCAATATGGTGTGCCTGATGGGTAAAAAACTGCGCACGGCCAAGGGGCTGACGGTGTTGATCGCCATGTCCCTTCCCCATTCCCTGGCGGTATGGAAGATCACGGATAACTTAAGCTCCGCTATCATCATTCTCGGTATTGCCATGCTGATGATATTTGTGGCTACCCCGGATTATAAGAGATTTGTAATCATGGGGCTCATAGCGGCGGCGGTGGTGATCGGCATTGTGTGGACTATCTTCAACACCACTCTTATAGAAGATCTGGACTTCAGGGGGGAGCGCATTCTGGCCTGGCGGGACCCGGAGGCATATGCCCAGGGCAAGGGCTTCCAGACACTGCAGGCCCTTTACGCCATAGGCTCCGGCGGTATCTGGGGCAAGGGGCTGGGGCAGAGCATGCAGAAGCTGGACTTTATCCCCGAGGCCCAGAACGACATGATTTTCTCCATCATCTGTGAGGAACTGGGCCTTTTCGGGGCCATCGCCATCATACTGATGTTTATCATGCTGCTCTGGCGGATGATGATTGTCGCCAATAATGCGCCGGATCTGTTTGGGGCGCTGCTGGTGGTGGGCGTTATGGGCCATATTGCCATTCAGGTGATCCTCAATATAGCGGTGGTGACCAACACCATCCCCAACACGGGAATATCCCTCCCGTTTATCAGCTACGGAGGTTCCTCGGTACTCTTTCTGATGATGGAAATTGGCCTGGTACTCAGTGTGGCCCGGCGGATCCAGCTTCGCGAATTGGGGTAAGGGGAGTGTCCTCGGGAAAAATCATGGGACAACGCAACAATCCCTGTTTTTTGTCATAGGATAGAATAATTCATGACAAAATTTTCGAAAGGTGTGCCATGAGCGCTATCCCACAAAAAGCCACAGGGGAGATCCATATCAGGGGAGGAGTACGCCTCCAGGGTAAGGTGAAGGTACAGGGGTCTAAGAATGCGGCACTGCCGATTCTGGCAGCTACGATTTTAGCGGAAGGAGAGAGTTGTCTTAAGGATTGTCCTAAGATTTCGGATGTATATCGGATGCTGAGACTGCTGCAAAGCCTTGGCGGGCATGCGCACTGGGAGGGGGATGGGGTCTGTGTCAGTACAGGCAGTATCACTACGCAGGATATGCCGGCGGACGCCATCACCGGCATGCGATCCTCTCTGTGCCTTCTGGGGGCTTTGCTGGCCAGGTGCGGCAGCATCGTCATGGAGTACCCCGGCGGCTGCGTCATCGGCAAGCGCCCCATTGACCTGCATTTGCAGGCCCTTAAGCAGATGGGTGTCCGCTTTTGCGAGGAGGGGGGCAGAATCTGCGGCCAGGCCCCGGGGGGGCTTTCCGGCGCGGAGATTTCCCTGCCGCTGCCCAGCGTAGGGGCCACGGAAAATATTCTGCTGGCGGCAGTCACAGCCAGGGGCTGTACCCGGATCGAGGGAGCGGCCAGAGAGCCGGAGGTGGAAGCCCTGTGCAGGTATTTGAATGCCTGCGGGGCCAGGATTGACGGCGTCGGCACAGCCTGCCTGGAGATTCAGGGGGTTTCGCGGCTTCATGGAGCCACTTACCGGATACCGGCGGACCGGATTGTGGCGGGGACCTACCTGTACGCGGCGCTGGGAACCCGCGGCTGTATCCTGCTGGAACAGGCTCCCTGCCAGCATATGCACGCAGTGATCCGCATGGCGGAGCGGATGGGTGCCATTTGCCAGGTGACGGGTGAGGGGCTGTATGTACAATCCCTCGGGGAGTTGGTTTCTCCCGGCCTGGTCCGCACAGGGGTCTACCCCGGATTTCCCACGGATATGCAGTCTATTGCGCTGGCCGTCTCCACCATGGCATCGGGGGAGACACGGATCGAGGAGCGCATCTTCGAGAATCGCTTTCGGGTAGCGGAGCCTCTGCGGCAGATGGGGGCGTGCATCCGGCAGGATGGCCCCTGCAGTCTTTGGGCGAAGGGCAGCTGCTGCCTGTGCGGGGCGCGGGTGGAGGCATGTGAACTGCGGGGCGGGGCGGCCC
>CAMWSA010000407.1 GCA_947176785.1 uncultured Lachnospiraceae bacterium | reverse complement strand
TGGCTGATGCAGGATGCAGTCACTTACATACTGACTATGAACAGGAGCCTGTCCTGCTGTTTTTCAAAGTTCAATGGGTCGATGCTCAGGGAGCAAACTGGTGGAGGATACTGTCAATCGTGGCGAGGTCGTCCCCGGTAAGCTGTGCGCTTAATTTCACAAGCAGCGCAGCCTGCCGTGCTGTCAGCTTTTTGCGGTAAAGGTAAAACCCGTCCGCAATCTTGACGCCGCCGCCATACCGGCCGCGTACCGTTTCGATGGGGTAGGAACACATGAGGACGGCTATATCCTGCCGGATGGTTTCTCTCGAAACCTGAAATTCAAATGCCAGGTTGCGGTATGTATCGTGCCGCCTTATGCACAGCACTTCCAAGATTGCTTCCCGACGTTCTGCATAACTCATGTGTCCACCCCCTTTCCGTTGCTCTCTGGAATAAAGGGTATAGGGTAAAGGGCAGGTGAACCTTGCCCTTTAAGAAAAAAGTTCAAAAAAATTTTTTCAGCCTGATTACACATTTTGCTGCCTCCGAAAATTTGAAAATGGGTTCCAGATTTTCGGGGTGGTGGAGGTGCGCGTATCCGATGAATGAGGTAACGACACATACAAAAAACGCCGGACAGCCGCAATGACTGTCTGGCGTTTTTCTGCGCAGTGATATTTGAAGTTTGATTAGCACACTTAAATGCGTCGAATAATGCGGCTAGAAGATGCTGGAGCGGTGCAGTATGAACCGTGCTTTTTTTGATGGTATTCCCGCCGCATACCTAAAAATAAAACCATCCATAATCTGCCCCTTTCCACGGACAGACACAGATGGCATGAGAAGTAAGCCCTAATGTGAAAAGCCGTTTTTTTTATTGGCTTCACAATCAGGGCAAATTTATTTGCTTGCAAAACGCATTATAAGCACATATTTACACGCTCTATTAGGGAATTTATAGAAAGAGATGCGCACGATAGAATATAGTGGAGGTGATTAAAAATGCGTAAAAATATCTTGCAGCACATAGGGGCAATCGTCAGCGGCAAACGGAACGAAGAACATTTGACGCAACAGCAGCTTGCCCAGCAGACCGGCAGAGGACTCCGGCATATCCAGAACATCGAAAAGGGGAGGGTCAATGCGTCCGTCGAAGTCCTTGCCGATGTGATTTACCGGCTTGGCTTATCGGCAGATGTTTTGTTTTACCAGGATATGCCAAAGGTAGAACAGCAAACGAAGCAGCTATTATGCAAGTTCGCGGCTTGCACGGAGGAGGAGAGAGCGTTTCTGTTGAAAACCTTAGACTGCATGGCAGAGCAGATGCTCAGTCGGCATGAAAAAGCAGTCGAGGATAAAACAGCCGAATAATGTTAAAACTCTATCTGCCAGGTTAGCTGTGCTTATTATCTCTTTGGGGTCCTATAATTCCCAATACATATAGCATACAGGAGAAAAAGCAATTTACCGGCAAGATTATAGCAAGATTGCGGCAAGGTTTTCGCCATAGTTCGACAAAATAGAAGTGCCAAAGCAACATGCTCCGGCACTTCCGTTTTTATTCTTCACCAGCAGGAGGAATAAATTTATAGCCGATCCCTCTGGTGTTTTGGATGTAATGCTTATCGACATCCGCCAGCTTTTTGTAGATATTTCCAATATGTGAGCGAACAGTGTTTTCTCCACTGATGCCCAAATCATCACCCCATACTTGCTGATATAGCTGTTGGCGGCTAAAAATTTGGTTTGGATGTTCTGCCATATAATACAGCAGGTCAAATTCCGTGCGCGTCAGTTCTAATGGTTCGCCGTCAATAATTACATGACGATAGACTGGATTGATAATCAGCTCTGTGCCAAATACAAGCGGGTGGACTTTTTTATCTGTCAGTTTAGCATCCGAGTATAGCTGTACTAAAGAGCGTGCTTGAGCTACGCAGAGTGCGGCATCCACTGGCCGCTCCAGACAGGCATTTGCCCCAGCATGAAAAAGCGCAACTTTTTCTGATACTCTGAGTTTAGGTGTAATCACTAAAATTGGCATAAAATACGTTTCCCGTACAAGGCGAAGAAACTCTATGCTGCTGTCTACAGATAGTGAAATACATATAATAACAATGCAATATTCACTTGATAAAAGATAATTTAAGGCTTCCTTTACGGACATCGCATAGCTGACCTCCGTGCTGCTATTTGCCATAAAGTCTTTTGCCGATTGGAAAAATGTCAGATCGTCACCTATAATTAATATCCGTTTTTCTATTTTCATCACCACCATTTCATGTGTATTTTTATCAATACGCGTTTCTAAATCATTCACGCTCTTGCGAAAACCGCAGTGACAGTGATGATGCCATTATCGATCTCCGCATAAATCTCGCCGTTCATCTTACGCATAAGCTGTCTGCAAATTGATACCTCCCGGATACCACCGTGTTCTGAAAAATGGGCGACTTTAGTACACCCTCCGATTTTTTGAAAAAACGGCGGCCTTGAAATTGTCGTTTTCAAAACCGCCGTTTGGCTTATGTATGCTAATTTAGAGTGTGCAAATGCACAGCCGCCATGCCAACGGTTTTTTTATTATCCCGTTGGGCAGCTTGCTCTCATTCCAGATTTTTATGTAATAAATCTGTCAGAAAATTTTGGAACTGAGTATTCTCTTTGTCATTGGGGAAAAAGAACATCTTATCAACGCTCTCTACCGCTACCACCGCTTGTTGCAAGCAACTTTTTCCTTTTTCAGTGTTTGAAATGGAATTTGCCCGTATATCCTTTTCATATGGTACACGAAATAGTAATCCCTTTTTTTCAAGCAATCTAACGGTAGAGGATACTGTCATAACGTCAATCATGGAAAAATCAGAAATCTTTTTCTGTGTAATATATATCTCCTGCTCTGATAATTCCTCAATTACAGCGAGAATAACAAACTGCGTATGGGTTAAGTCATACGATTGTAAAACTTGCTTGATTTTTCTTTGCCAGAGCATAGAAGATTGCCAAAATAACAGTCCTATGCTCTCCTTGTGATTTTTACATTTTGCATATTTCATGGCGCATTATTACGTGGATAAAAGTCGTTGCAGACAGTTTGGAATATCTGCTGTGATACCTTTCCCCATACCTTTCATCTGATTTTCTTCACCGCCTTCGATTGTCACGGTATGGGTAATAGTAACACCTTTTTCATCCTCTTGCAAGAGATGTCCAAAGGTTACTGTGACTGGGCCGAGTTGGGATTTGGTTGTAAAACTCTTTTTCTCAATGCACTCGATCAGTTCAATAGGCAAAGCCATTCCGTCTGCCATTTCCATGACACCACGAGCGCCAGTACAAAATGCACCTAAGAGTTGTACAGACTTTACACTTTTGTCCCATTTGCTCCAGTTGTTTACATCAGAATACATTTTCCAGATTTTTTGAATATCTGCTTTGCCTGTTAAGGATGTTTCGTAGGTGAACATACTCTTACCTCCCGTTTATAAGTATACTTATTATAAGTTAAATTATTATTAAAGTCAAGCAGAAAAAATAATTTTCTCATTAACGATTTCCAATGCGCTGTTTTGGATGTTATTCATCCGCCCTACCCATTCCATTTGATTTTCAACCTTTAACCGCTCTGTTATGCCCTGCCGCTGGGCGTAATCTTTTACCAACTGAAAAAGCATTTCTTCCGCCTGCCGGTCAATATCGGCAACCAAGCCCCCGCCGAGTATGCGGACAGGGCGGTTTTATGGAACGAAGTGGAGAAAATCGAGAAAGCGAAGAACGCCCAACTTGCGCGGGAGATTGAAATTGCCTTGCCCCGCGAACTGAGGAGGGAGCAAGGCATTTCCCTTGTCCGCGAGTATGTGAAACGGCATTTTGTGGCGGCGGGAATGTGCGCCGACGTATG
>CAMWSA010000406.1 GCA_947176785.1 uncultured Lachnospiraceae bacterium | reverse complement strand
CCCGGCTGCTCGGGGCTGACGAGGCCACCACGGCGCTGGATGTGACGGTGCAGAACCAGATTATGTAGCTGCTGCGGGAGATCAATGAAAAACAGCACAATGCCATGCTTTTTATCACCCATGACCTGAATCTGGCAAGACGGATCTGTCACAGGATCGCGGTGATGAAAGACGGCAGGGTAGTGGAGATCGGCAGGCCGGAGGAGATATTTGGGCATCCCCGGCAGGATTACACAAGAAATCTGATCGAGGCGGTGCCGGGCCGTATGAAGCGGCGGACAAGAAGCGCCGGGATAAGCCGGGAGCCGGTGGTGACGGTGCGGGATCTCCAGGTGTATTATCAGGAGGGCAGCAACAGTCTTTTTTCCCGGGGAAAGAAAAATCATGTGGTGCAGGATGCCGGTTTTGAGATCCGAAAAGGGGAAATTCTTGGGCTGGTAGGGGAGAGCGGCTGCGGCAAGACCTCTCTGTCCAAGGCCATTCTGGGCATGAATAAGGAGATCACGGGGAAGATCGAGCATTTTTCCAGTCGTCCCCAGATGATTTTCCAGGACCCTTACAGCAGCTTGAATCCGTCCAAGACCGTGGGATGGCTGCTGGAGGAGCCTCTGCGGGCCAGGGGGAAGCTGGAGCCGGGCCGGGCCATGACGGCGGCGGATATGCGTTCTGCGGCCATGGAGATGCTGGAGACCGTAGGGCTGGCAGAAGAATACTATGACCGCAGACCCTCCCAGCTCAGCGGCGGCCAGCGGCAGCGCATCAGTATCGGCCAGGCGCTGATCACCCGGCCGGGGCTGGTCATTGCGGATGAACCGGTATCAGCGCTGGACGTGACCATTCAGGCCCAGATCATGGAACTGATGCAAAGGCTCCAGGAGGAGATGCAGCTTTCCTACCTGTTTATCTCCCATGATATCAATGTGATTTACCAGATGAGTGACCGGATCATGGTCATGAAAGAGGGGAAGATTGTGGAAATCGGGGAGACGGAGGAGGTCTTTTCCCATCCCCGGGAGGAATATACCAGGCAGCTGCTCCGGGAATCGTAGAGGCGGGAAGGGATGAGCCCACGGGAGCGCTCCCATACCGGCACCCCCGTGAAAAGGGATAAGCAACGGTATTATACATTGCAAAAGGACTATGCTACAATGAGTTTGTCAGAAAATCAGAATACGGGACTTAAACCGGGAAGCGGGGACAGGTGTAAATGGCAAGTGTGTTTGTAATAAAAGGGAAAATGGAAATGCCAATGGAATGGTATAGCAGGGAGATGGGGAGTGAATTCAATTGGGAATTTGATAATATAATGCAATCGCATCATATCGGGGATGTTTATATCAAAGAGTGTGAGGACAGTGTCTCCTTTGAAGATCTTTCTGAAAACGAATTCTTTGGTTGGGAGACCGCTTCGTGGCTTGCACTGGCTGGCGGCAAGGAATTGATCTATGGATATTATAGCCAGGACAGCTGCAGCGCGGAGTTTGTCCATATCCGGAACGGAGAGTGTATCAGGGACTATAGGGTCTATGATTTTGAAGTTGATACAGATGAGGGTACCAGCCCTGAATTTGATGGTTGGACAGACGTGGCGCAATATGTTGATGAAAAATTGCTGTAACTGACAGTATTGTGATAATTCCCTGTGTATATTGCATGTTAGAATGTAATATACCCAGGGATTTGTATATTGGTGGGAGGCACTTAAGGAAGATTTAAGAACTTGAATTCCACAGAAAGCAGGATGGAGCGGAGCATACCACAGGAAAAAGCAGGAAGCGAAGCGAACCGCATAAACGCTGAAAACAAAAGGCGCATTGTGGAAATGTGCATAACAGGCTATGGAATCATGGATAACTCTATTCACAGCACATGGAAAAGCTAAAGTGCAGCTTTCCCACGTCCTGCAAACAGAGTTACCCACAATTCCATAAGACAGCCAGTTATACACATTACAGCATAATGCCGACTACTACGGAATTCCTCTCTTTATTTGTATAACATGACGTTCTATTGACGGGTTTATGTGTTATAATATACAGGAGGTGATGAAAATGCGGGAAAGCAGATTATTTAGAATTGTGTACTATCTTTTACAGAACGGAAAGGCAACCGCCCCCGAACTTGCTCAAAAATTTGAAGTATCAATCAGAACCATTTACAGAGATATAGACTCTATAAGCAGCGCTGGAATCCCTATTTATGCAACACAGGGAAAGGGGGGAGGTATTTCTATCCTTAACGATTATACGTTGGATAAATCTTTGTTTTCTGAACAAGAACAGGAACAAATGCTAACGGCACTACAAGGAATGGTTGCGACCACAGAAAAAAACTCTAATGAATTGCTTGTGAAGTTAAGCGGTTTATTTCAGATAAAATCTACAAATTGGATTGAAGTTGATTTTTCAGACTGGGCGCATCGTACCCCACAGCAAGATACATTTAATATCATCAAAAAAGCCATTTTCCAAAAGAGAATTATTTCCTTTTGCTATTTTAGCGGAAAAGGAAATAAAGAGAAGAGAAATGTAAGACCTATCCGATTAGTATTCAAGAGCAAAAGCTGGTATTTATATTCTTTTTGTTTGTTGAGAAATGATTACCGCTTTTTTAAGTTGACGAGAATAAAAGAGCTTGAAATGCTGTCTGAAACTTTTACGCAGGATTTCACACCAACAAAAATCGAAAAACAAATAAAAGTAGAAAATACTGTTGCCGTTAAGTTGAAATTTGACAGGCAAGCGGCTTTTCGTGTTTATGATGAATTTACAGATAACATAACAGAAGATTCACAGGGAAATTTATATGTCCAAGTAGATTTACCCGACAATGAGGTTCTGTATTCTTATGTGATGTCTTTTTCTGATAGCGTTGAGATAATGGAACCACAGTCTATACGGGAGCAGATGAAAAAAAGATTACAGAAAATGCAGGAAAAATATAGAACATGACATTAGGCGTCAGGTTATGTTTGGTACACTGTTTCCATAAGGAGGTGCTGATGTGAAATTTGAATGGAGAAAGCACGAAAAAGCTCTGTATGGAGCAAAAAGTATACCTGCTATGGTAGATATACCCAAGCATAGTTTTATTATGATGAAAGGAAGCGGAAATCCTAACGATACAGATTTTTCAGATAGGGTAGGTGCGCTCTTTTCCTTAGCGTATGCCATTAAAATGGGTTATAAATCTATTGCAACTAAAAATATTTTATCAAATGAAATCCACGACTTTACGGTTTATCCTTTAGAGGGTATCTGGAAACAGAAAAACGTTGATACGGAATCTGCTGCCGGTAAACTCATAAAAGAAAATTTGGAATATACCATTATGATACGTCAGCCGGACTTTATCACAGCGGAAATGGTATGTGCTGCATTGGATAGGGTAAAAATTAAAAAGCCAAACCGACTGTATGAAGAAATTATTTTTGATACGATACATGACGGAAAATGTGTTGAAATTCTGCATATTGGCTCATATGACAATGAACCTTTCTCTTTTGCGCAAATGGATAAATTTGCAGAAGAAAACGGTCTGCAACGCATATCAGATTGTCACAGAGAAATCTATTTAACTAATAGAACAAAAGCGGATAAGCTTAAAACAATTTTGAGGTATAAGGTAAATTAGCAAACAGTAAATCGATCGAACCAGCGACAAGAATATAAAGCTACGCTGGACATTAATTTAGTTTTGTAATCAAGGGGCAACGACTTAATATGTTGTTGCCCCTCTGAATTATAAAAATGCCTCCCCGGCGCTTGCTTTTCCGGGATTGGAAATAAGATTGCACCAACGCCGGGTACTGAAAAACGGCACAGAAGCTTCTCTCACCCGTCTGGAATACGGCGCACTCTGCTACCTTGCCGCCAGTCCGGGGAGGG
>CAMWSA010000405.1 GCA_947176785.1 uncultured Lachnospiraceae bacterium | reverse complement strand
CGGAGATGTGTATAATAGACATGTTTTAATGAATCTGTCTGTTTCATTGATTTTCCCTCCACAAATTCTTGTTTTGTTTATTTCTTTGTAAACTGGAATCTTTATCAATATTTCTGTGTTTCTACTATTCAACAACACGAATGCCATAAACATTGGCAATTTGTGCAGGATACGATTCCGCAATCGAACCATCATATTCAATTTCCAAAACATCGCCAACTTCCGGCTCCGGCGAGGGATTCATATTTATCATGGGAATGGTTATCTGGTCTGCACTGTTCAATTCTGTGCTTCCTTCAATCGGCTCGACAAGATAGTAACCATCCTGTATTTCTAATATAGTCGCCTGGAATGTGACTGTTTCGTCTCCTCCCACTTCCGCTTCTCTGCCACCGCTGGACGTTCCACAAGCGGTGACCAGCAATATGAGACTCATCATCAAAATTAACAGCAGTTGTTTTTTCATAGTTATACCTCCTGAAAGCATATACTTACATTTTTTACCAACTGAAAGCTACTGGTTTTTCTTGCTCTCAATAGCCTGGATTGTACAGGCAAAACCTGCAATCGTTGCAAATAGCGTTGCGCCACCCATAGCCTGAATTGACCGTTCCTCCTGTCATATCTACTACACTATTTGAAAGGATAATGTCCTTTTCACTACCAGACATAGTGTAAAATGTAGTAGAGTAGGATGTGATGTCATCGAAAAAATCACCAGTTACCTTTAAATCACCACCAACAAATGTTTCTTCTGTGCCATTCAGAACAATAATGCCATTTGAAACCGCAAGCTGCTCATTCTCTCCACTGAAAGAATATATTATTAGCCGTTCCTGTTCTGCTTTTCCGCACCCAGTTAATGTCAGCATAAGTATTGCCATAAAGATTAGTTTCTGCTTTAAGTATTCAATCTCACACCGCAGAGTGGCTGTTACAACCTCTTTGGGATAGATGTCACCATTTACACAAAAAAGCAGGACTCCATTACAAAACGTGTCATCTATATTCCATTCATTGATCACCCCACTCAGGATAGCAAATTTATAAGGGTCTCCTATTATCATAACCTATCCGTTTTCCTTTCTGTCCGCCTTACAAAATGCTTTTCACACAGCAATTTACCTTCAGGAAAAATAGGGGAGCGCATCTTGTTCCGGTTCCTGCAGGTAACTCTTTACATGAGCGAATATCTTCTTTGTTTCCGGCAACATAAGCTTCTCCGACCTGCTCTGTAACAGATACCAGCTGCGGAGATATTCTAAAACGGTTACCTGCAGCAGGTTTCTGACTTCCTGATCTTCACTTACAGCCATATCCTCCAAAAAAGTAAATATCTTTTCTATCTCCATGTTATCCTGACGCTCATCCACCAGCAGGTGTCCAATGTAGTCACAGAAACAGCGGTCAAAATAGATTGTCTGCCCTCCGGTTTCCTGGCCTTTGAACGTATCCTTAATCCATGCTATTTCCTCTGCATAATTTTTGCTTATTTCCGGAAATTCCGCCAATAACTCGTTTACTATTCCATAATAAGTATACACAACAATTACCTCTATTTTGTTCCAATGTTCCGGACAGGATAGTGGCTTAAACTGTCCGAACAAAAGCTGATCAACTTTTCTATATCTCTGGCAGTTGCGTCCTTATGAAAATTTATCTCCCAGCCATCTGTTTCTGCATAGAAAAATATTGTCAGCAGATGGTTCTGTGAAAGGTATACAGCAAAGTTTGGTTCTGTTCCGTTCCACGAAACAGATGACAGTGCCCCAGACTGGAACTCCTCTAAAAGCATTTTCAAACGTTGGAGTTCCATTGTCATAAAACCCGGAAACTCTCCACACATGGATCTGCCACCTTCTGTAAGCCGACAGGAAAGCACCAGCCAGTTATTATCCCAATAGCTTTTTACTGGTATGGGAACTTCATATCCCTTTATATCCAATTCAATTTCCTGATTGTCGTTTTTAAGAATAATCCCCATGGATATTCACCATTTTCCTCAATTTCCAGACAATAAATCACATCTTTATCCCATAAAAGGCCAGATATCCTTTTAACCTGTCCAGATCTTCCAGGTAGGAATCCACTTTTGCAAGCGTCCTGAACTCCCTGTCATACAACACAATCCAGCCCAGACTTCTGGAAACATAGGACACGTCCCTTACTGAAAACTCTGCGGCCCGTCCGAACCGGGAAACCACACGCATCTGTTCTCCGTCTACTTCCACCCGGCTGACTTTCCCAATCCGCAAAGAAACAATGCCCATTCCCATTTCAGCCAGTTCAAGAAAAACCAAAGCACACCGATCTACCATAGGCAAAGCCGAAACGTCAGTCAACAGGAAAACCGCCAGGAGAAGAGCCAGTCCCAGCAACAGCATAAAACACCCAATCACTGCAAATCCAATCCCGGTAGAGCGTTTCATGCGAAGAACGAATTGCCGCTGAAGAACAGAGGATTTCACTGGTTCCGGCTCAGGGCTGGCCTCAGCCGGGGAATGCCATCCGGCAGGCACATTAACTATGGGGATCTCCCTTTGGAGCAGCCAGAGGAACATCAGGTCTGCGTGTTCCATACTGCCTGCAAACTTAGCCAATACCTGATAATTCTTATCATAGAGTACATTACAGCCATTCCCCGGCCCCAGCACCACACCGGCAATATCATGGACGGAAAACACACAATCTTTATGAAGCCGTCTCCGCCACCGGAGTCTGCTGCCCTCCACGATGACCTGGGTTCCCGATGCAAAGCGGCTGTGTACGGCAAAGTACGCTGGCGGGTTGACATTGGGAAGTTTTTCCGGAAGCAGGTTGTAGGAATACCCATTCCCTCCTGCGTATGCGATATGCCAGGGGCCTCTTTTCCAGTCTGCATAAGCCAGCAAACTTCTTCTGGTAAGGAAAAAGCCAATCATCCCCAGACCTACACACAAAAGCAACAGTTCCCATATCTCCCCCCACAGTCTGCCCCAATCCGCATCCGTGAATGGAGTCGGAGAAATGAAAACAGACAAAAGAGCCAGCAGCGCTACCCAGAGGACGCTGGCCGATACGGTTTACGGTCGTCTATCATTTCCTGTAGCTGGTCATAAAATGTGCAGGGAATATGCGCAGACGTTTTATGCTCCATTTTCCCGATCCAAAGATTGGACGTACCCAAAAGAGGACAGTCCACCATCAGCTCCATAAATTCTGTGTAGGCTTTCGGCAGGCTTATCTGTTTCTCTGCTTTAATTTTACAAGCCATTCCCTGCCTGTTGGCTGGTCATAACCCAGCATTTTTAACATTTCGACAGCAGATAAGTCATATTTTATATTCTTTCCTCCCGTTATTTATAATAGCCTCTCGGAATCTCTAAGCCCTATTTCATGGGTCTCCTAATATTCCAGTCTTATGGATTCCCCCACTTTTTACGGATCATACGAATCAAAAGCCACCATTTTCCGCCAAAAGATTCCGAGAGACTATTATAGAATGTCTGGCTCACACATTCTGCGCCAGAAGAACTTTCTTTCACGCATGGATTTCGGATCAACTTCCTTCAGCTTCTTCAAAATCGGCTTGTACATCTCTTCGTGTTCAAAAAGACTGAACCTGGCATTCAAATATCTCTGTTGGCAATTTCAGCGGTTCCAGTGTTTCTTTTGGGAATGGAATCAAAGATGCTTTATATTCTTCTGTTATTTCTATGTTCATGTTGGTTTCCCCAATCCTTCTTAGCTTTCCGATTAACTTTATAGCAATCGGGATTTTTTAATCGAAATTATCATCATGCCATGTTATGAATTCTAGCAGTTCATGATATTTTTCAAAATAATCCAACGCTTCCATAACCTGTTCAGCAGGCAATGTCATTTAGATAAGTATTAGGTTAGATTCTGTCATAGGG
>CAMWSA010000404.1 GCA_947176785.1 uncultured Lachnospiraceae bacterium | reverse complement strand
GAGCGGTGCTTTTTAGGAACCGGGGAAAGATTTGAGGACGGTTCGCACATACTGTGGTAAATGGCGCTTACCGTGGAGATACGCCAATACTGAAAACAGACCAGAATATGTAAATGGCACTAATGAGCCAGGAATCTAAAAAACAGGTTCCTGGCTCTATTTTTTTGCCCTGAAATGTAAATTTTCTGTGAATATGAGTAAAAAGTCCTTTACAAAACGTCACTGGGGAGGCGTATAAAGATTTTTGTCTTGTTTTATGCGGTATTTTAGGACTGTTAAATGGGGAATGTTTATGCTACAATATATCCATCCAGTGAACGGGCGCATGGGATTGAGCGGTTTTTATCCGGAACCGTATTCGGGGCAGACAGCGGCCCGGCAGCAGGGAGGATGCCCAGGAGCGTCCTGTTAAAGGGACTTTGACAACCGGACGCTGGTAAGGCGTGCTTAAAAGCGGCGAAAAAGGCGGTGTCCGACGACAGAACCGCCCGGCGGCAGGGCATTGGACAACTGGCCCGGGAATGGGAAGATGCAACAAAAGGAATAAAATATGATACGATACAGAGAATTGAAGGAAAAGGAAATAGACAGAGAATTGTTCCAGGATTTCATCCGGCATCAGGATGTTACAAAATGCTGGCGGAAAGTGGAAGGGGCATGGGTGATCAGGGACGCGCCCTTTGTGGATGACTGGTCGGAGGCGGACTATCAGGTTCTGGTATCCTGCCTTAAGAATACCTCTGCCACAGGTGGTTTCGTGTACGCGGCATTCTGCGACGGCGCGCTGAAGGGCTTTGTCTCCGTGGAGCCGGGCCTGTTTGGCACCGGGCAGGATTACTTGGATCTGTCCAGCATCCATATCTCTGAGGATATGCGGGGACAGGGCATCGGAAGGCAGCTGTTTTTGGCGGCCGTGGAGTGGGCCCGGAAAAAGGGCGCGGGAAAATTGTACATATCCGCCCACTCCGCCGTGGAGAGCCAGGCTTTTTACAGGGCCATGGGCTGTGTGGAGGCTATGGAGATCCGGCAGGACCATGTGGAAAGAGAGCCGTTCGACTGTCAGTTGGAGTGCAGGCTGTAGAGGAGGGATGAGGCGCATGGCATCGGTTATGGAGGAGGGCCTGATCTATGAGATCCTTTCCGTGGTGGAGGAGATTCCGCCGGGAAAGGTAGCCTCCTATGGGCAGATTGCAAGGCTGATTGGCCGGGACAACAATGCCCGGCTGGTGGGCAGGGTGTTGAGCCGGGCGGACAGCTATGGCGATTATCCCTGCCACCGGGTGGTAAACCACGTTGGCAGGCTGGCTCCCCATTTTTGGGAGCAGCGCAGTCTGCTGCTGGCGGAGGGAGTCAGGTTCAGGGATGATACCCATGTGGACATGAAGTCCTGTCGGTGGGATTTTGACGGAAAATGAGGGTAAGAAGAATCGCAGACAGTGCCTGTAGAAAAAGGCGGTGACGGGTTTTTGCCATTAGAAATGATGGATGGGATGAAGTGATAAAAGCGATCAATGAGCCCTTCAATCCTGACGGGCAGGGGGTATTTCTATACCGATTACCTGTTCCTTGCCTGCTATTTATGTGACAAAATACTACAACAGTTACCGTTGTGTTTACGGGAGATCCGTGGTAAAGTATATAATGTAAAACAGGTTGCAGAAGAGATCGCATTTTCTTCTGCAACTTTTGTTTACCTGAAAAGTTGGTCGGAGAGGAGGTGTCTTTGAGTGATCAACAGGATTTTGGAGGCAATCGGCGTCGCCCTGCGGGCAAAGTTCGGCGACAGCTGCGAAATTTATACGGAAGAGACCGAGCAGGGCCTGGAAGGGCCTTGTTTTTTTGTCCAATGTATGAATTTCTCCAGCGAGCTTTTGAAAGAGGGAAGGTTTCTACGGCGCAGCCGGTTCCTCATTCGGTATTCCCCGCCGCCCGGCGGCGGGAGATACAGGGAGTGCTGCGCGGCAGCAGGACAGTTGAGCGATTGCCTGGAATGTATCACGGTTGACGGTCTTATAAGAGGTACGCAGATGCACGGAGAGATCGCCGGCGGGATATTGCATTATTATGTGAATTATGACTATCTTGCCTGTGTGCGGGAAGAAACCGTTGCCATGGGAGAAATGACGTCATATGTCACAGCGAAGGGGGGTGATTGAGTTGGCGGCAAAAAAAACGGATACCTTGGAAAAGGACGCGGCAAAGCGAACGGATACACAGAAATTTGGCCGGGAGCAGGTGCTTGCGTCCGCCAGGTATCAGGGCAGGAAGGATCTGGTGTCCGCCCTGCTGCAGGATGGCGGGAAATACGCCACTGCGGAGGTTGACAGGTTAATGGATGATTTTTTGAAAGGAAAGGTGAAGTAATATGGCTTTAGGAGGAGGCACATTTGTTGCACAGAATAAGAAATTGCCTGGCGCATACATCAATTTTGTATCGCTGGCCAGGGCGTCCGCAGCCCTGTCGGGGCGGGGGATTTGCACCATGCCCCTGGAACTTGACTGGGGTGTGGAGGAGGAAGTGTTTACCGTGACCAATGAGGATTTTCAGAAGGATGGCATGAAGATTTTCGGTTATGCGGCGGATCATGAGAAGATGAAAGGGCTGAGGGAGCTGTTTTTAAATGCCAGAGTCCTTCATGCATACCGTTTGAACGGCGGGGGTAAAAAGGCGGAGAATGATTTTGCTGTTGCCCTGTACGGGGGGACGCGCGGCAATGATCTGAAAATCGTTATCCAGGCCAATGTGGACGACGAAGCGCTGTACGATGTCCGTACCTATATGGGAACTTCCCTGGTGGACAGCCAGACGGTCGGCACGGCGGCGGAATTGGCCGCAAACGCCTATGTGAGGTTTAAGGATGAAGCGGCTCTGGCGGTGACGGCGTCCTCGCCTCTGGCGGGAGGAACCAACGGGGATGCGGACGGGGCAGCGCATCAGAGGTATCTGGACAAGATCGAATCCTACTCCTTCAACGTCATGGGCGTGACCGCAGAGAATGAGACCATCAAGAAGCTGTATGTATCCTTCAATAAGCGTCTGCGGGATGAAATGGGCGTTAAGTTCCAGCTTGTGGGGCATGAGATTGCGGGCGACTATATGGGGGTGGTCAATGTGAAGAACAGGACCATGGACGAGGATTGGCCCGAAACATCCCTTGTATACTGGGTGACCGGCGCGGAATGTGGGTGTGAAGTCAACAGATCCATTCAGAACAGGAAATACGACGGAGCCTTCAGGGTGGATACGGATTATACCCAGGCGCAGCTGGAACAGTGCATTGATAACGGCGAGTTTGTGCTGCACAGGGTCAATTCCGATATCCGGGTGCTGGAGGATATCAACAGCATGGTCACCTTATCCGATGAGTGCGGTGCCATTTTCAGGGACAATCAGACAGTCCGTGTCATTGACCAGCTGGGCAATGATGACGCCGTGCTGTTTAATACCAAGTACCTGGGAGTTGTGCCCAACAAGGCATCCGGCAGAACTTCCCTGTGGTCTGATCTGAAAAAGCTGCGGGAAGACTTGCAGACCGCCGGTGCCATTGAGAATTTCACGGATTCTGATCTGACCGTGGAACAGGGCGACACGAAGAAATCTGTGGTGGTCACCGGTGCCATAGAGGTAGTAAATGCCATGGGCAGGATGTATATGACCACTGTTGTAAAGTAGTAACCGCATTGCCGGTTACGGAACTGTAAAAGAAATAGTCTTTCAGAATCTTTTGGCGGAAAATGGCGGCTTTTGATTCGCATTATCCGTAAAAAGTGGGGGAACCCATAAGACTGGAATATTAGAAGCCCCATGAAATAGGGCTTAGAGATTCCGAGAGTCTATAAGTAGGTAATTGCGAAACAAATGTTAAATTGGATGCCCAGTAGTCAAAAATCCCGAC
>CAMWSA010000403.1 GCA_947176785.1 uncultured Lachnospiraceae bacterium | reverse complement strand
GCACTCTCGAATCAACAGTTGAATATGCATTTCATTCAACCTTTTACCCGTCCGTGCGCTTCAGCGCACTCTCGAATCAACAGTTGAATATGCATTTCATTCAACCTTTTACCCGTCCGTACGCTTCAGCGCACACATCCTGCGCCCCTTCATACTGCAAACACAGGGTGAAAGTTCCCCTCCACCCTGCGTTATGATTACCTGTTATTTTGTGTTAAGCACAAGAATCTCAGATACGGATACGGTTCCCTCGGGGCCGCCTGCGGGATAGATCCACAGCTTAATCTTGCACTGCTCTCCGTAAATGTCCACGAAATCATCTCCGAGAGCCTCCTTCAGATCTACGCCGGCATACTTGTTCCATTTTAAATTGTTGTCGTTGATCACGTATAATCCCCACTCGTGATCAGCTATCGGGTTTTCCGGTACCACCTTCATGCCCCAGTTGTATCCGTCAGGATTCTCAAAAATCTTAGCCAGGATCACAGGTTCCTTGGACAGGTCAATCTCAAAGTATCCCGATTCCACACCGCCCCAGCCGTCGGCTGCCGCCTGGATCGTAACATAGCCGTCAGCATCATTGGTGGCGGCTACGCTCCCTGCGCCGCTTCCCTCGGACGGAGTCTGCATACTGCCCCAGGATGCTATATCCTTGTAGGTAAATTCCTGTACCTTACTCCAGTCCCTCTGCCCGCCGGTGCCGGCGCTGCCGGCGCTGCCGGCGCTGCCGCCATCATTTCCGCATGCGGTCAGGCATCCCGCCAGCATAACTGCTGCCATTCCAAGTGCCAATAATTTCTTTTTCATATTAAATTCCTCCTTATTTGAAGTTCCGCATTTGCCCTTCCAGTACCTCTTTGGAACGGAACAGTTTATTCCCAAAATACGGTCCTAAACTGTTCCGGGCACTGTTCGGGCACATGCTGTTTTGAAGTTCCGCATCCGCCCTTCCGGACAGACACAAGTTATATTGCTTATCCCTTGATGCCTCCCATCTTTACGCCCTCCATAAAGTACTTCTGGGCATAGAGAAGAAGTGCAATCACAGGGATTAACGCCATGAATGATGCCGCCATCAGCGGTCCCCACAGGGTCTCCCCGGTCATGGAACTGAAGGAAGCCAGTGCCAGCTGAATGGTATATTTTTCCTGTGAGTCGATATAGATCAACTGTCCCAGCAGATCGTTCCAGGTACCCATGAAGGACCACAGGCAGATCGTGACCAGCGCCGGCTTTGCAAGCGGCAGGAATACCGTGCGAAACACCGTCAGATTCTTTGCCCCGTCTATCCAGGCCGCCTCTTCATAATCCTTCGGCACAGTCTCAAAATACATCCGAAGAAAGAAAATGAAAGAAGCCGATCCACAGAACGCTGGCAGAACCAGGGGCACATAGCTGTCAGAAAATCCCAGTCCCGACCATACCATGAAAGTAGGGATCATTGTCACCTCATAGGGAAGCATCATGGTAGCCAGCATGATCATGAACATGGTATTGCGCCCTTTAAAATCAAATCTGGCAAACCCGAAAGCCACCAGCGCCGATACGAACACCTCTCCCACTATCTTGGGAATCGCTATGATCAGCGTATTCAGCATACATTTGAAAATCGGCACCACACTCAGCGCTTTCGCGTAATTCTGCAGCGTGATACTGGATGGCAGCCATTTGATCGGCACGGTGAATATCTCATGCTCGGCCTTGAAGCTGGTACTGATCATCCAGGCAAAGGGCAGCAGCATAATGAACGCCCCCAAAGTCACTACCATATACCAAAGCACAGTCCTGATTCTTCCCATATGCGTCCCGGTTTTTTTTATACTTTTTGCACCCATTTCCATTCTCCGTTCCAGCGGCTATTCGCTGTATACCCAATATTTCTTAGTCCAGTTCACCACAAATGTCAAAAGCAGGATAATGACAAACAATACCCACGCCAGCGCCGTGGCGTATCCCATCCGATAGTGTCCGAAGGCCTCTTCATACAGATAAACCATATAGAAGTTCCCCTCCTTGCCCGCACCCCGCAGCACATAGGCATCGGTAAACTTCCGGAAAGCGCCGATAATTCCAAGGACCAGATTGTAAAAAATGATCGGCGTCATCAGAGGAACCGTGATATACCGCACCTTCTGCAAGGTGTTGGCTCCATCTATCATGGCTGCGCCATAGAGATCCTCCGGGATATCCTTCAGCGCTGCCAGGTAGGTCAGCAGACCGCCTCCCGCCCCCCATACCGCCATGATCAGGTAAGACGGCAGCACCCAGTCCGGGTCATACAGCCAGTCCGGTCCCTGAATACGGAAAAATGCCAGTATCCCGTTTAACAAACCATAGCTGGGGTCAAGGATCCACTTGAATACGATGGCCACCGCCACGCCGGACACAATGGCGGGCATATAATATATCACCCGGAAAACGCTTGTCCCCTTATGATTCTTGGAGACCAGAACCGCAATGGTCAGGGAGGTGGCGATGATAAGAGGCACGGCGATCACCGCGTACCGCACCGTCACCCACAGGCTCCTGAGAAAGTCCTCCGCCTGAAACAGGGTAATATAATTTTTCAGCCCCACAAACTCCGCATTGCCCACAATATCCCAGTCGGTCATGCTGATATAAACAGCTGCGACCATGGGCAATGCCGTAAAGAGGCATAGCCCGACCAGCCATGGCAGTATGAAATAAAATCCTGCCCTCTGCCTTTTTTGACTCATATACACTCCCATCTGTCCGCTTTAGCGGGCACTCAAATCAGGATGGTGAAAAACCCTTTATCACACTAATCCCCATGTCGCAGCTGCGCCCAGACTCAAATCCGGATGAAAAATGCCGCATTTCCAACATTTTTCGAGTATGAGGCTTAGAACTTCCTTGCGAAACAGCCTCTGCTTTGAGCTGGACTTGCATGGCAAGTCCCAGAAATTCTTCTCACACTAACCTGTAATCCAACACGCACTGCATAAACCCATCCGCCTGCCGCAGACCGCTACTGCCGCTTACTCACCAGTTCCTCCGAGTACTGTTGTATCTCATTCATCTTGCCCTTGTAGTCAAAATCCGCGTCGTTTAACAGGGAGACATACAGGTTGTACCAGAGCTTGTCATTGATATCCGACCACTCGGGGATATAATTGGCCGAGCGGGCATATTCCATGGTGTAAGCGATGGTGTCCATGGCCGCCGCTTTCTGGGGGCTGATCTCCACAACATTTTCCAGGGAATCCTTCACAGGAGGCGCAATCTTCCACTCAAAGAAGGCCTGGGTCACCGCTTCCAAAGCCCTGTATGCCAGTTCGTTTCCCTCTAAGGACTTAGCCATCACCGTGGATGCGGTCCAGTCAAAACTCCAGGCCCCGCCGTCGTCACACACGGGCATCGGCGCATAGCCGATCTCAAACTGCTCGTCCTCATTCATGGCGGCAATCTTGGTCTCGAAATTGTCCTGCATACCGCCGAAATACATGGCTACCCGCTGCTTTTCAAACCATACATTGTTGTCGCCCAGGCTGGCTACCTCCGCATATCGGGGACTGAGGTTTTCTTTTACAATGGCATGCAGATAGCCCATTCCCTTTTGGGCCGCCTCGGTGTTCAGCAGAATCGTCTTCCCATCCTCGGCAATGATATCTCCGCCGCCCGCCCATATAAAGGTTTCTATGTTGGGCCAGCCGTCCACCACTGTACCATAGACAGTGTTTCCGTTATATTGCTTTCCGCTGAAGCTGCGGCATACATCTAAAAACTCTTCCCATGTCCAGTCGTCCTGCGGCCCGGGCATGGCAATACCCAGTTCGTCAAACATATCCTTATTGTAATAAACGATTAATGGGTTGGCGATCCAGGGCAGCCCCCAGTAAGATCCGTTGTACATGGCGGAGGCAATCACTCCCTCAT
>CAMWSA010000402.1 GCA_947176785.1 uncultured Lachnospiraceae bacterium | reverse complement strand
CATTAATAATAAAGCGAAAACTTAAATACAGGGTTAAAAATGGACTGGAATAGCAGAAAATGAACCGAATTCTTAAATGAATGGTGAAATATTTGCAGATTGGCATGGGCAAGATGTATGCCGCATAATGAAGTAAAAGCAGAATTTTCGTCAATATGTATATTCAGCTTATCAGCAACTATCAATATAAGGAGGTTCCGTATGGCACGGAAAAGAAAAAAAGTTGTAGCGGCGGTGCTGACAGCCAGCATGGTCAGCCAGATCTTTTTCGGAGAAGGTGCGACCGGTGTTGTACAGGCAGAGACATCCGACAGCACGGAAAACCGGCAGCAGTCGGAAGAGTCGTTCAGCATTGAGCGGCTGACTTCCAATTACACCATTGTCAGTTCGGGGTACACGGCGGCGGCTTACAGGGGAGACCCTGTACTCTGGCAGATGGACAAAGTTCTGAGCAGCGGTGACGCCGGATATCTGGCAGAAAACAATTACGGGTACGAAAACGGTGTGGTGGATGTAAGGAGCGGCGATTCCTTCCGCATGACCGTGACAGTGCCGGAGACAGCGCTCTATTGGATAGGATTTGACTATCTGTCCTATGACCAGTCCATTCTTCCCATAGAACTGGCGCTGAAGATCGACGGGGATTATCCCTTTTATGAGAGCAGAAACCTCTCCTTTGAGACCACATGGGCCTCACAGCAGGAAATTTCTCATGACCGCTACGGGAATGAGATTGTAGCGCTGCCTGACAAGCTGATCCAGTGGGAGACAAAGTATCTGTCCGACGCCAGCTACCGGCGCTCTTCCCCTCTGTGCGTGGAACTTCAGCAGGGTACCCACGAACTGGAGATTGCGGTAAGCGAGGGACAGTTCCTGCTGGGGAACATCAGCCTGGAGGCTCCCAGGGAGGTGCCGGAGTACACAGGCTCGGAGAAAGCGCCGGGAGAAGCGCTGATTTCCATTGAAGGAGAAAATTTTTACCTGAGGAATAATTCCGCCATCCACGCCATAGGCGAGTACGACACGGCAGTGCATCCGCTGTCCGCCACGGATACGGTGCTTAACACGGTGGACAGCGATTCCTTTAAGACGGCGGGGCAGACGATTACATATGAGTTTTATGTGGATCAGCCCGGATATTATTACCTGGCTATGAACTACAAGCAGGCTGACAAAAGCGACTTCCCGGTGTTCCTGGATTTCCGCATAGACGGGGAGATTCCCCACAAGGAGTTCCAGAGCTGGCAGGCGGAGTACACTACCAAGTATACCACCTCTACCTTAAAGGACGGGGATGGCAACAATTTAAGCGTTTATCTGGATCAGGGGCATCATACGCTATCCATTACCATCAGCATAGACAATCTGCTGTATGTGTTGGAACAGGTGGATCAGATTATGAACGGCATCAATGATCTGTCCCTGGAAGTCACCAAAGTGGCAGGTACCAACAAGGACAAGTACCGGGATCTGAGACTGACCAGATACATACCGGATGTACAGGAGAGACTGTACGGATGGGTGGACCAGCTGTATGAACTGGCCGAGATAGCAACCCAGTACGTGGAGGAGGATGATCCGGAGGACGTGGCTGCGTTCGCCTATCTGATCATTGCAGCGAAGCAGCTAAAGAGCCTGGGCGACGAACCCAACGAACTGATCTACCGTGTGGCGGAGCTCTCCACCAGCGTAAACTCCATCAACACCCAGATCGCGAACTTTATAGACCTGATCAATGACAACAACCTTTCCATTGACAGGATTTATCTGTACCAGGAGGACGCAAAGCTTCCCCGCAAGCTGAACGTGTTCCAGGGTATGGGTCTTTCCGTGCAGAGATTTGTCAATTCTTTCTTTGGGACCTCCTACTCTGCCAGCAATACCGACAAGGAGCATCTACAGGTATGGGTGAACAGGCCCAGACAGTATGTGGAGATCATGCAGAAGATGATCGACGAGCAGTTTACCGCACAGACCGGCATCGAAGTGGATCTGTCTCTGATGACGGACGCCAATAAGCTGGTGTTGTCCAATGCCTCCGGAGACACACCGGATATTGCCACGGGCATCAACTATTCCGTCCCCTTTGAACTTGGCATCCGGGGCGCGTTGGTGGATCTGACCAAGTTTGACAACTACAGGGAAGTGTTCGGCAGATACAGCAAAGGTCTGGTGCTTTCCTCCGTGATCGACGACGGCCTCTATTCCCTGCCCGAGACCATGAATTTCTATATCATGTTCTACCGGTCAGATATCCTGGAAAAGCTGGGGCTGGATGCGCCGGATACCATGGAAGACCTGATCGCCATGCTGCCTGACCTGCAGATGAGGGGCCTGAATGTGTATTATCCCACGGCATCCATGCTGGTACTGCGTAACTTCCACGGCACGACGCCCATGATCTTCCAGCACGGCGGCAGCCTGTACGGAGAGACGGCCCTGGAGCTTCAGGTAAACAGCGAGTCCTCTGTAGAGGGAATCACAGCCCTGACGGAATTGTTTACCCTCTATAATCTGCCGGTGGATGTGCCGAATTTCTACCAGCATTTCAGGAACGGCGACCTGCCCATCGGTATAGCGGATTTCAATTCCTACAACCTGATCCTCAACGCGGCTCCCGAGATTGCCAACTCATGGGAGATTGCCCTTGTGCCCGGCGTGGAAGACCCGGATACGGGGGAAATCTACCGGTATATGTCCGGCGGTGCGGAGAGTACGGTAATGTTTGCCTCCAATGAAGAGAGAGAGCAGCAGGCATGGCAGTTTATGGAATGGTGGTCCAGCACGCAGGTGCAGGCGGAATTCGGACAGATGCTTCAGATCATGTACGGCGATGAATATATCTGGCCCACCGCGAACCTGGAAGCCTTCGGAAATCTTCCTTATCCTACCGCTCACAAGGATGTCATCATGGAGCAGGCCGAAAATATCCTGGAGGCACCCAGACTGCCGGCAAGTTACATGCTGGAGCGTGAACTCAGCAATGCCTTCAATGATATCGTAGTCCATGGGGATACCCTGAGGACCCGGATCGACGAACTGGTCAAGACCGTGAACCGGGAGACTTCCAGAAAGCTGGAAGAGCTGGGCTATATCGACGGCTCGGGAAATGTACAGGAAGAATACATTGTTCCTTCGGTGGATGTGGTGGATCGGATTTTTGAGGATAAGAATTGAGTGCTGCTAGAAGCGGCAGATTGAGAGGTAGCAATGAGTAAGAGGACCAAAATAAGCAGAAGGGAGAATTCCAATAAGGCGGGATATTTGTTTGCGGCCCCCTATGCCCTGCTGTTTGCCATATTCATATTGACACCGGTAATCCTGGCAATCATTCTTTCATTTACCAACTTTAATACCATACAGTTTCCCCAGTTTGTGGGATTTCTGAACTATATCAACCTGATTACCGGTGATGAAGTGTTCATGCAGTACGTTCTGCCGAACACCGTTACATATGCGTTGATCGTGGGTGTGGGCGGCTATGTGCTGGCTTTCCTGATGGCCTGGGCGCTGGCAAACCTGCCCAGGATTCCCCGGACCATATGCGCCCTGATCCTGTATTCACCTACCATGACCACCGGTGTAGCCATGACGGTATTGTGGAAGATCATGTTTACGGGTGACCAGACGGGATATCTCAACAGCTGGCTGATGGAGCTGGGCGTCATCAATGAACCCATCATCTGGCTGGTAAACGCCGACTACCTGCTTCCCATCGTTATCATCATAGGATTGTGGAGCAGCATGGGTGTGGGCTTTCTGTCTATCCTGGCAGGTATCCTGAACACCGATGAATCCCTGTATGAGGCGGCGGCCATCGACGGTGTGAAGAACAGGTTCCAGGAGATGTTCTATGTGACGATTCCCAGCATGAAACCTCAGATGCTGTTTGCGGCCGTCATGCAGATC
>CAMWSA010000401.1 GCA_947176785.1 uncultured Lachnospiraceae bacterium | reverse complement strand
ATGCAATAAACTTCATCCTTTGCTGGTCGGCGCAAATATGCTGACGATATATCCCGATTCAGGGCTTTATCAGGAAATCCGGCGTGGGAACTGGAAAGAGGAAAGTGAGACAGAAAAGTACAGGGAAATCAGGGCATTGGTGGAAGGGTTGGAAATCCCCACAGAGTTTGCGGCGCTTGGCGCTTCCAATGCCTTTCAGCTTCATGGTGTTTTACCGGAAGATAAGAAGAAACTGCTGGCTTTCCTTGATGATGTCATAGAGAACGTGGGCGAGGACGAACTGCGGCGTTACCGTGAGAGCGTCCATCATCTGTAGGGAGGTGGTTCAGTTGCATTTTACGGGAAGGACGTGGAGGCCGCCCTACGAGGCGAGTTCTGTCATCATACAGGCAACTTCCGGCTGCACATACCGGAAATGCCGTTTCTGCAGCCTTTATAAAAACGAGTGTTTCCGTATGCCACCATTGGAGGAGTTCGAGGAAGATCTGGCAGAGATCAAAAGCTACCAGCCATATGCAAGACGCATCTTCTGGACGGGGGCGAACCCGTTCGCCATGAGCTATGAGAACCTGAAACTCCGGGCGCTCACGGTAAGGGATTACCTCATCAAGTGCCAGACGATGGCGATGTTCGCAAGTATAAGGGATATCATGGACAAGGAAGTGTGGCAGCTTAAGAAGCTCCGGGCGATGGGGATAAACGGCCTGAGCATCGGGACGGAAAGCGGGGATGATGACACGCTTGCACTGGCGGGCAAGGGATACACGGCGGCTGACATTTTAGAGCAGTGCCGGAAGCTGGACGAGGCGGGGATTGAATATTATTTTGTCTACATGACCGGGCTTGCGGGGAAAGGCAGGGGATACTGGAATGCGGTAAACAGTGCAAAGCTGTTCAGCCAGTTAAACCCTTATTTTATCTCGGTAGATTCCCTTACGCTGTTCCCGGACACGGAACTGTACCGCATGGAGCAGGAGGGTAGGTTTGTTCCCGCCGGGGAGAAGGAGCGCCTGCAGGAACTGCAGGTGTTTATTCAGAACTTACAGATACGGACACACCTGTTTGCCAATTCCAGTTCAAATTTTTACCCTGTCACGGCCTATCTGCCCAAGGAGAGGGATTCAGTGGTCAGTGAGCTGCAGCACATCATGGATACGGTAAGTGAGGAGGAAATGGCGGAATACCGCGGAAACCTGAAATCTTTATGATGATACAAAAGACAACCGCCACATATGGAGTAAGGCCATATGCGGCGGCTTGCTGTCAGTACATTATCCTATGGAAACTCCTTTTTACGCAGGGATGTTTTTAAAGCTTGTATTGTATTTGTGATTATCATTAGTTCATGGCTGGAACAGTCTTCTAAAAGATTGCAGATTTCAGCCTTGTAAGTCAGTTCTGCATTATCTAGTTCGTCACATAAAAGCTGGTCAGCCGAGCAGGATAAAGCATTTAGGATAGCAATAAAGACCTTTAAGCTGGGAATGCAGTTGCCTGTTTCAATATGGGAGATGTGTGTTGTGCCAACTTCGCATAATTCAGCCAGCTTTTCTTGGGACAGATTGCGGGCTATTCTATGTTTCCTGATTTTACCGCCAATTGTTTTGTAATCTATCTTGTATACCACCTCTATTGCATTGTAGGTGCAAATCGACATTACTATAATGACCTAAAAGTGTAAAAAGATTAAATAATGCAAAAATCTATAAGAAAATATGGGATTTTGCCGATAAAATAGGTAAAAGCTGAAATGAGTTTTGGGTTTTATGAGTGCGTGAAGGCCGTGCGGGCAGGACGGAAGGCCGTCATAAACATCAAGCTGGTGCAGGAAGGCGGGAAGATGATCTTCTCCGTAAGGAACCCCGTGGTGGAAAAAGTACAGATTGCAGATGGTATTGTTCTGGATTCTGACGGAGGGATGCACGGTGTGGGCCTTATGAACGTAAGGGCGGTAGTGGATAAATACGGTGGCGACTTTGCTATCTCCTGTGACCAGGAAAAGTTCCAGGCGGTGGTGATGATATAAACTTTATGGTCATTTCGTGCAATTTATAGTCACTTGGTGCAGTCCGGGTAGGAAAACGGGCTGCATCTGCCGACAGATTTTATGAAACGTGCAGGCCAGGGCTGGTGCAAAAACAAGGAGGTGGATGCTCAAAGTCAGGGTAAACGGAATTACCTATTTAAAACATTAAAACAGGGAGGTGTTGACATTGATTATTGCTGGAACTATAAGAAACAGTGTGAGCCTTGCGTCATTAGAAAGCAAATGGCATATACTTCCATGTAGGAGTGCCGAACATACCAAGAGTAGGCAAACAGGCGGTAATGTAAAAAATGGATTTTGGGGAAAAGGCTATGACAATGGTGGTTATAGTCTTTTTTCATGCAGTAATTACCGTAGAAAATAAACCTCTGTTCCAACTGGCATAGAAATATCTCCATTGCAGTATTAGATATTTCAATACCACGACAATTAACGGGCGGAAAAACTGAAATCAATCTTATCAATCAATGCTGATAAATCTAACAGGAAAGGCAGGAATGAAGTTATGAAATTGACACGACATGAAATGGAGAGTATTCTCAATTACAATGCAGGAGAACAGACCGCCACACTCTACACGAGGGATAAAGCGGTCATGAGGAAACTTGATACGCTTGTTGCCGACTTCCCCGACACCTATAAACTGACAGGGCAGGACGAGGTATCTAAGACCTATTCCTTCCCGAAATTATACGTCAGCTACCGCAAGCCGAGGATTGTCAGTGTAGAGCAGAGGGAACGGGCAAAACAGATGATGATTGAGAGGAATAAAAAAAGAATATTAAGGAATTTTTTATAGAAATATAAGAGGATATATGATAACATGAAAAAGTTGCATAACTGTTTGGAATATTTGAGGAGGTAACATGAAAAAGGTTAAAAGTATAATGATAGTGCTATTATCTGTTATGGTTGTGGGGTGTTCAAATAAAAATAATGAACAGCAGGAAGATGGCAGTATTGCGATAGAACAGCAAACAGAGGGAGAAAGCCAAAGTATACAGAGTACAGACATATCTAAAGAAAATGAAACACCTGTTGCGACAGATAATATTGTTGAGTATTCTGAGTATTTTCAAGGAATTAGTGGTTGTGCTGTAATATATGATGAATCATCAAATACTTATTCTTTTTATAACAAAGAGAAATGTGAAACGGAAGTTTCACCATTGTCAACATTCAAGATTGTATCTGCATTGGCAGGTTTGGAAAATAATGTGCTTGAAAATGAAACTTCTACAATGGAATATAACGGTGTGAAATATCCCATTGACACATGGAATTCAAATTTAACATTAAAAGAGGCATTTGAAACTTCTTGTGTATGGTATTTCCGGCAAGTAGTAGATATGGTTGGTCAAGAAGACATTCGTGCCATGTTGAAAGAAATACAGTATGGGAATTGTGATATATCCGAATGGAACGGAAGTGAAACTAATTCATTGCCAGAACTTAATGGATTTTGGTTAGAATCATCGTTAGAAATTTCTCCAAAACAGCTAGTAGTTACACTGAACTATATTTTTAGCAGTGAGAATAATTTTAATGCTGACAATTTGGAAGAACTGAAAAGTATTATGTATATAGCGGAATTTGATAATGGCTGTTTATATGGTAAAACAGGTTCGGGAACTGACGGTAAAGCATGGTTTGTTGGTTTTATTGAAGAAAATGATAATAAAATCTACTTTGCAATTTATCTTGATGATGTGCAAAATAAAGAAGCAGTATCAGGGAATAAGGCAAAGGAAATAGCAATCAGTATTTTAAACAGTGAGGTATAGTACATGACATGATCAAGGGAAAATGGAAACCGATTATCTTATGGCGGCTGCGTTTAGGGGCTACATCTCTGGCGAAGCTGGAACGTGACATAGACGGCAT
>CAMWSA010000400.1 GCA_947176785.1 uncultured Lachnospiraceae bacterium | reverse complement strand
GATCATACGAATCAAAAGCCGCCATTTTCCGCCAAAAGATTCCGAGAGACTATTATCCTCCAGTTCCTCTGACCTGATCTCCTGCCTGCCCCCAAACAGCACTGCATTGAAGAGGTCGGCAAACTGCTCATTGTTAGTCCAGTAATTTTTTAGTACTGTATCTGGTTTCAAATCCTGTTAGTACCGATCAACACCTCTTTTCCGCAAAAGGCAAATCCATACATTCGTATCCGTTCTGCGGAAATCCCCTTTGCCACCAGGGATGCCTGGTAGTCCTTCTCCTCAATCTGCCGCAGGGCTGCAGATACCGTATCGGACAACTCCTTTTCTTTCGTACCCTGCACCTTAAACTCCAGGATAATGGCATCGTCTGTCGTTATGTCCTTGGGCTCCAGCATCACATCGTACCGGCCAAAGCCGCTCTCCCGGTTGGATGTGATTGTATACCGGTCAGACAATTCCACCATCAGGCCCAGCACGAAACCATGATAAAACCTCTCCGGTTCGCTATAAGGGTTTTTGCCTGTGTCAAAATAACTGAACATTTCCCGTGTAACCCTGTTCATGTAGGTGTTCATCGCATCCATATCTCCCAGCAATAACGCCTTGATAAAGTCATTATAATAGTCATTCTCGGAAAACCAGTCCCGCACTATGTCTTCAAACATAAGACAAACTTCTTTGTTAGTCAGCACCAGCTTATAATATCTGCGGCCCGTCCTCTCCACGAACGTTGTACTTAATACCCTCATATACCCACTGGCCAGCAGCAGACTCCATATGGCATTCTTTTTTGTAGAGAGCTGGTTATAGACAATCTGCTCGTCTATCTCCATTTCAAGCTCTCCTCCGCCCAGCAGTTCTTCAAAGGTCTTCTTTATATCGGCACTGCCCTCCTGGAGCAGCTTACTAATCAGCCTGTTAGAACTGGTATTGACCCAATAGGCTCCCACCATTTTCTTATCCAGAAAATTGATAATGGACCAGGGATTGTAAATGTCTTTCTTACTGCCAAAAGTAAAACCATCATACCAGTCCTTGACCTGCTGTTTATGGTCCGACAGGCAATATTCCTCCAGTACGGCAAATACCTCCTCTTCCGTGAACCCAAAACTGTCTGCATATTTTTCCGAAGTTGTTGTCACCACTTCCAGATTATTCAGGTCTGAAAACATAGATTCCTTGCTCACACGGGTGATACCAGTCATTAGGGCACGCTCCATATAAGGGTTTGTCTTGAAGGTTGCATTAAACAGGCTCCTGGTAAATACAACCAATTCTTCCCAATATCCACTTACATACGCCTCCTGCATGGGCGTGTCATACTCGTCCAACAGAATAATCACTTTCTTGCCATAATACCGCATCAAATAGTTTGACAAAGCATTCAGGGAATCCGCTGCAACATAATCCTCCATATCGGCCGATATCTTGTGATATGCCTCTTTTTCACTGTTATTCAGCTTTCCGCTGTCCACAAGAAAGTCAAACTGGTTGTACAAATCCTTAATGATCTGACATATCCTTTTTCGGGCATCCTGATAAGAGGTCTCCTTTACCTTTGCAAAACTAAGCGCAATTACAGGATATGTCCCCTGCAGCTGGCGGTATTTCTCCTCCTGCCAGATGGATAGCCCCTCAAACAGATCGCTGCGCCCGGCATAATCCACCGAAAAAAACTGCTCCACCATACTCATATTCAGCGTCTTTCCAAAGCGCCTGGGGCGGGTGATCAGCGTTACACTGTCTCCACTTTCCCACCACTCTCGTATAAAGCTGGTTTTATCTACATAAAAATATCCCTCTTTTCGGATCATTTCAAAGTCCTGATTACCAATTCCTACCGTTCTAGCCATATTTCACCTCTCTCTGGCATATGCCCTTCCCTACAATTATAATATCTTCTTTTTATTCGTAAATCAATCTATTTTTAGACCTATGAAATAGCAAAGGCTGCTACACCTTTTATGTAGCAGCCTCAAAAATTTTACATACTTTGGTTTAAACCTCGTTAGTACCGATCAACACCTCTTTTCCGCAAAAGGCAAATCCATACATTCGTATCCGTTCTGCGGAAATCCCCTTTGCCACCAGGGATGCCTGGTAGTCCTTCTCCTCAATCTGCCGCAGGGCTGCAGATACCGTATCGGACAACTCCTTTTCTTTCGTACCCTGCACCTTAAACTCCAGGATGATGGCATCGTCTGTCGTTATGTCCTTGGGCTCCAGCATCACATCGTACCTGCCAAAGCCGCTCTCCCGGTTGGATGTGACCATATAACGATCCGTCAGCCTCACCATCAGGCCCAGCACAAATCCGTGATAAAATCGTTCCGGGGCATTGCTCCCGATCCGCCGCTCTTCCCTTTGGGCACCACTGCCCGTATCAAAGTAGCTAAACATCTGCTGTGTCACCTGGTTCATATACAGATTCATTGCCTCCACATCGCCCAACAGCAACGCCTTGATGAAGTCGTTATAACCGGATGAAGATTTATCAAACCAACTTCGTACCATATTTCGGAACATACTTCGTACTTCAAAGTTGGTCAATTCCAGTTCATAGTCTTCTCGCCAGTCCCCATCCTCCGTGGCATATGCCCTATAGCTTTTCACTTTCAGATAACCACTGGCCAGCAGAAGGCTCCATATAGCGCTATCCGTCATGGAAAGCTGGTCATACACAATCTGCTCATCTATTCCCACTTTAATGCTCTGCCCTTGGAGCAGACACTCAAATGTCTTCTTTACTTCCGGAGGGCTTTCACGGAGCAGCTTGCTGATAAGCCTATTGGAACTGGTATTAGACCAATAGGCGCCCACCTTTTTCTTATCTAAAAAATTAATGATAGACCAAGGATTATAAATATCTTTTCTGTTGCCAAATGCGAAGCCATCATACCAATCCTTTACCTGCTGTTTTTGATCCGACAGGCAATATTCCTCCAGTACGGCAAATACCTCCTCTTCCGTGAACCCAAAACTGTCTGCATATTTTTCCGAAGTTGTTGTCACCACTTCCAGATTATTCAGGTCTGAAAACATAGATTCCTTGCTCACACGGGTGATACCAGTCATTAGGGCACGCTCCATATAAGGGTTTGTCTTGAAGGTTGCATTAAACAGGCTCCTGGTAAATACAACCAATTCTTCCCAATATCCACTTACATACGCCTCCTGCATGGGCGTGTCATACTCGTCCAACAGAATAATCACTTTCTTGCCATAATACCGCATCAAATAGTTTGACAAAGCATTCAGGGAATCCGCTGCAACATAATCCTCCATATCGGCCGATATCTTGTGATATGCCTCTTTTTCACTGTTATTCAGCTTTCCGCTGTCCACAAGAAAGTCAAACTGGTTGTACAAATCCTTAATGATCTGACATATCCTTTTTCGGGCATCCTGATAAGAGGTCTCCTTTACCTTTGCAAAACTAAGCGCAATTACAGGATATGTCCCCTGCAGCTGGCGGTATTTCTCCTCCTGCCAGATGGATAGCCCCTCAAACAGATCGCTGCGCCCGGCATAATCCACCGAAAAAAACTGCTCCACCATACTCATATTCAGCGTCTTTCCAAAGCGCCTGGGGCGGGTGATCAGCGTTACACTGTCTCCACTTTCCCACCACTCTCGTATAAAGCTGGTTTTATCTACATAAAAATATCCCTCTTTTCGGATCATTTCAAAGTCCTGATTACCAATTCCTACCGTTCTAGCCATATTTCACCTCTCTCTGGCATATGCCCTTCCCTACAATTATAATATCTTCTTTTTATTCGTAAATCAATCTATTTTTAGACCTATGAAATAGCAAAGGCTGCTACACCTTTTATGTAGCAGCCTCAAAAATTTTACATACTTTGGTTTAAACCTCGTTAGTACCGATCAACACCTCTTTTCCGCAAAAGGCAAATCCATACATTCGTATC
>CAMWSA010000399.1 GCA_947176785.1 uncultured Lachnospiraceae bacterium | reverse complement strand
GGGCTTCGTCGGCGCTGGAGGAACGGGTGTTGGTCAGCTGCTTTTTCTTGCAGACATTGATCTCGATATCCTCGCTTTTGCCGGTCTGGCCCACCACCATGCCGCTGTACACCTTCTCGCCGGGGCCGATGAACAAAATGCCGCGTTCCTGGGCGTTGTACAGACCGTAAGTGATGGATTCCCCGGCCTCAAAGGCGATCAGGGAGCCCTGCCCCCGGTAGGCGATATCCCCCTTGTAGGGGCCGTAGCCGTCAAATACTGTGTTCAGGATGCCGTTGCCCTTGGTATCGGTCATAAATTCGCCCCGATAGCCGATCAGCCCTCTGGAGGGAATGGAGAATTCCAGGCGGGTATAGCTGCCGCCGGTGATGGAACCCATATTGCGCAGTTCGCCCTTTCTCTGGCCGAGCTTCTCAATGACGGCTCCGGCGTATTCGTTGGGCACGTCAATGTAGGCCAGTTCCATGGGTTCCAGCCGGTGTCCGTCCTCATCGGTTTTATACAACACCTCCGCCTTGCTGACGGCGAATTCGAAGCCCTCACGGCGCATATTTTCGATCAGCACGGACAGATGCAGTTCGCCCCGGCCCGACACCTTGAAGGCATCCGTGGTTTCCGTCTCCTCCACCCGCAGGGATACATCTGTGTTCAACTCCCGGAACAGCCTGTCCCGGATATGGCGGCTGGTCACAAACTTGCCCTCCAGCCCCGCCAGAGGGGAGTCATTGACCATGAAATGCATGGCGATGGTGGGTTCGCTGATCTTCTGGAAGGGGATGGGGGCAATGCGCTCGGGAGAACATAGGGTATCCCCGATATGAATGTCGGCGATGCCGGAGATGGCGACGATGGAGCCGATGCCTGCCTCCTTTACTTCCACCTTGTTAAGCCCGTCAAACTCATAGAGCTTGCTGACCTTGACTTTACTCTGTTTGTCCGGCTCATGGTGGTTGACAATCACCACCTCCTGATTTACCCGGATAATGCCGTTGTCCACCTTGCCCACGCCGATGCGGCCCACATACTCATTGTAGTCGATGGTGCTGATCAGCACCTGGGCTGCGGCGTCAGGGTCCCCCTCCGGAGCGGGAATATAGTCCAGAATGGTCTCAAACAGGGGAGTCATGTCCGTGCCGGGCTGGTCTGCGTCCAGGGAAGCGATACCGGACTTGGCCGAGGCAAATACGAAGGGACAGTCCAGCTGGGCGTCATCCGCATCCAGTTCCAGGAACAACTCCAGCACCTCGTCAATGACCTCATTAGGCCGTGCCTCGGGCCGGTCAATCTTGTTGATGCAGACGACGACGGGCAGCTTTAACTCCAACGCCTTGCGCAGCACAAACTTGGTCTGGGGCATGGCCCCCTCGAAAGCGTCCACCACCAGAATTACGCCGTTCACCATCTTCAGCACCCGCTCCACCTCGCCGCCGAAGTCCGCGTGGCCCGGGGTGTCGATGATATTGATCTTGGTGTCTTTATAGGTGACGGCGGTATTCTTGGACAGGATGGTAATGCCCCGCTCCCGTTCAATGTCATTGGAATCCATGACCCTCTCGGCCACCTCCTGATTCGCCCGAAAGACCCCGCTCTGCTTCAGCAGCTCGTCCACCAGGGTGGTCTTGCCGTGGTCTACATGGGCTATGATCGCTACATTCCGTATATTTTCCCTTTTTTGTCTCATATAATTCCTCCTGATTCAAGTTCCGCAGCTTCCCCTCCGGCACGATCCCCGACAGAGGAAATCCTGCCGGATACATGGTTGTGGAACACGGATTTTATCCTTAATATTTCTCAAACCGTTACAGTATATCACTAATTGAATAGAGGCGCAATAAAAGATTCTTGAAATATTCGTCGAAATTTTTCGCTGAAAAGTACTTCTCAAATGCTGAAAAATGCGGTATAAATATATTACATTACAGGCATTTTGTGCCGGAAAAATTCTTAATGTGTAAGAAGGGAGAACAAAAAATGACAGATAAGGTAATTGAAAACAATCAGGTGACCGTGATGGGGGAAATTATCAGTAATTTTGCCTACAGCCATGAGATCTTTGGGGAAGGATTTTACATGGTGGACGTGAAGGTACAGAGGCTCAGCGAGAGTTTCGATGTCATTCCGCTTATGGTCTCGGAGAGGTTGATTGATGTAAATGCGGATTATAAGGGAAAGTATATCTGCGTAAACGGTCAGTTCCGCTCCTATAACCGTCATGAGGAGCGCAAAAACCGTCTGGTATTGTCAGTTTTTGCCAGAGAGATTGAGTTTGTGGAGGAGATTGAAGAGAGCTCCAAGACCAATCAGATCTATCTGGATGGCTATATTTGTAAGGAACCTATCTACCGCAAGACTCCTTTGGGGAGGGAGATTGCCGACGTGCTGCTGGCCGTGAACCGTCCCTATGGCAAGTCGGACTACATCCCCTGCATCTGCTGGGGAAGAAACGCCCGCTATGCCAGCAGCTTCCATGTGGGAGAGCGCTGTGCGATCTGGGGCCGTATCCAGAGCCGTGAATATATGAAGAAGCTGGATGAAGAGCATGCGGAAAAGCGAGTTGCTTTTGAGGTTTCCGTCAGCAAGATGGAGTTGGTGGAGGCGGAGGAAGAGCAGCCGCTGTAGGACAGTCGGACCTTCTCATTGCCAAAAGGGATAAATTGTGCTATACTGCGGTATGCAGGGGTATTGACATGGACAGAGGAAGCATCTACATATATACGGGTGACGGCAGGGGCAAATCTCCCGCCGCATGGGGCAGGGCCATGCAGGCGGCCGCAGAGGGAAAAAAGGTAGTGATCATACAGTTTTTGAAGGGCAGGGGCCTGGCGGACAGCGCTTTTATCCGCCGGATGGAACCGGAGATCCGGCTGTTCCACTTTGAAAAGTCGGATGAGAACTATATGGAGCTGCCGGAGGAGAAGAAGCGGGAGGAGTGCGTCAATATCCGCAACGGCCTGGGCTATGCCAAAAAGGTTCTGTCCGTGGCGGAGTGCGACCTGCTGATTCTGGATGAAGTGTTGGTGCTGGTGGAGAAGGAGATTATCACCGTTGAGGATCTGAAGGAATTGCTGGAGAGCCGCAGGGAGACGGACGTGATTTTGACGGGCAGCCGCCTGAGTGATGATATTCTCGTCCTGGCGGATGAGGTTTCCCGTATTGAGAGGGTGAAGCTATAAGCTTTACTTCCGGGAAAAACATGGTTTTTTCATTGACAAAGACATAAGTCAATGCTATGATATTGGAAATAAGGTAGAGGTTGCGTATTTTAAGAGTACTATCCCGGATGTGGCAGGCACAGAGGAAGGGGAAGGAAAGGAACATGCGCCGAAAGGACCAGTGCGCTGTGGGCTGGGACCTTGGGCATGCAGTGAATAACTGTATGACTGTCATCTGAGTAACTGGATGGGGCGCTATCGTATAATATCAGGAAGCATTTCGTGATATGATTCGTCGGCGCATGTGTGTCGGCATTTTTTATACTCATGAACGGCCAGGCTTTTTCCTGCATGCTACATGCTGTCCGATTATGCAACATGTGACATACAGGAATTGGAAAATCTAATCGCTCGTGAGTATAGTTTATGTCTGCCAGGAGAAATGCGGAACAGAAGGTCCAAGGACTTTCCAAACAGTATATCCCCGGACGGTATACGAAAACCACGTATGGACGCCAAAGCGCCCATGCATGGTTCACCGGGATTATGTGCCGGCAGGGGATATGCGGAACTCTAATAGGAGGAAAAAGTATGGCTATTTTTACGGGAGCGGGAGTGGCGATTGTCACCCCGATGCATGAGGACGGGAGTGTGAACTTTGAGAAGTTCACGGAACTGGTGGAGTTTCAGATAGACGGCGGCACCGATGCCATCATTGTCTGCGGCACCACGGGAGAGGCATCCACCATGAGCCACGAGGAGCATCTGGATGTGATTCGCCACTGTGTGGAGG
>CAMWSA010000398.1 GCA_947176785.1 uncultured Lachnospiraceae bacterium | reverse complement strand
GTTTATACCCTGTGAGGAACTCTCCGCCGGTATGGTGGGCTATATCACTGCGTCTATCAAGAACCTGAAGGATACGGCGGTGGGCGATACGGTGACAGACGACCGCAACCCCTGCGCGGAGCCGCTGCCCGGTTACAAAAAAGTGCAGTCCATGGTATACTGCGGCATGTATCCGGCGGACGGTGCAAAGTACCCCGATCTGCGGGATGCCCTGGAGAAACTCCAGTTAAACGATGCTTCCCTGCACTATGAGCCGGAGACCTCCGTCGCTTTGGGCTTCGGGTTCCGCTGCGGCTTTTTGGGGCTTTTACATCTGGAGATTATTCAGGAGAGGCTGGAGAGGGAGTACAATCTGGATCTGGTGACCACGGCTCCGGGGGTTATCTACAAGGTACACCGTACCAACGGGGAGGTCATTGAACTGACCAATCCCTCCAATCTGCCGGATCCCTCGGAGATCGAGTATATGGAGGAGCCCATCGTCAATGCGGAGATCATGGTGACCAGCGAATTTATCGGCTCCATTATGGAACTTTGTCAGGAGAGGCGGGGGCGGTATCTGGGCATGGAGTATATCGAGGGTGCCCGGGCATTGCTGAAATATGAATTGCCCTTGAATGAGATTATCTATGACTTTTTTGACGCGCTGAAGTCCCGTTCCCGGGGCTATGCCTCCTTTGACTATGATTTAAAGGGCTATGAGCAGTCCAGTCTGGTGAAGTTGGACATCCTGATCAACCGGGAGGAGGTGGACGCATTGTCTTTTATCGTCCATGCGGATTCTGCTTATGAGAGGGGACGTAAGATGTGTGAGAAGCTGAAGGACGAGATTCCCAGGCATCTGTTTGAGATTCCGATCCAGGCGGCGGTGGGAGGCAAGATCATCGCCAGGGAGACCGTCAAGGCCATGCGCAAGGATGTGCTGGCAAAATGCTACGGCGGCGATATCACCCGGAAAAAGAAGCTGTTGGAGAAGCAGAAGGAGGGGAAGAAGCGCATGCGCCAGATCGGCAATGTGGAGATCCCCCAGAAGGCTTTTATGAGCGTGCTGAAGCTGGACGACCGGAAGTAGCCGGTGCGGTGTTCTGAGTGAATTGGGGTCATTGGATGCAGAATGTGGAAGACAGTGCTTTCCCCGCAGAGGGACGCCAAAGCGGCCATATAGGGTGCGGCTGCGATATTTTTGGGTGTCTGTAGGGGATATGCGGGATTTATACTCACGAACGCTGAGATTTTGCAATTCCTGTTTTTGCAATTTCTGTGCGCTGCATGTTGCATAATCGGACAATATGTGAAGCGAAGGAAGATCTAACCGTCCGTGAGTATATACAGGTGAGCAGAGGCTGGTTTGAAGAATATAGAGATATATATGCATATCCCTTTTTGCGTGCGCAAATGCGGGTATTGTGATTTTTTGTCCGCTCCGGCAGACCGGGATATACAGGAAAAATACATAGGGGCGCTGGAGAGGGAGATACAGGGCAGGGCGGCGGCATATACAGGGGCTTCTGTAACCACGGTTTTTATCGGCGGCGGCACCCCCAGCCTGCTTGGGCCGGGGCATATCGGGCGGCTTCTGGATGTACTGCGCCGCTGTTTTCGGGTACTGCCGGGGGCTGAGATCACCATGGAAGCCAATCCGGGTACGTTGGATTTCGATTCTCTGAGTCAGTATCATAAGGCGGGGGTCAACCGTCTGAGTCTGGGGCTGCAGTCCTCCTGGGACGGGGAACTGAAGGCACTGGGGAGGATTCACACCTGGCGTCAGTTTCTGGATGCCTATGAGGCCGCGGCGGCAGCAGGTTTTTCACGTATCAATGTGGATTTGATGAGCGGCCTGCCGGGGCAGACTCCCGCATCCTACGAGGTTACATTGAGACGGGTGGCGGAGCTTCGCCCCGGACCGGAACATATATCTGCCTACAGCTTGATTTTGGAGGAGGGGACGGCTTTTGCGGCTCGCAATGAGGCAGGGGAACTGCAGCTGCCGGACGAGGAGACGGAGAGAGCGCTCTATGGGCTGACAGGGCGAATCTTGCAGGAGTATGGATACGGGCGCTATGAGATTTCCAACTACGCGAAAGCGGGCTGTGAGTGCCGCCACAATGTGGGGTACTGGACCAGGGAGAACTATCTGGGCCTTGGCATCGGAGCCGCCTCCCTGATGGATAATGTCCGGTTTCAGAACGGGGAGGATTTACGGGCATATCTGGAGGATCCCCTGGGGCAGCGCAGGCAGGAGCAGAAACTGACCATGGCGGAGCAGATGGAGGAGTTCATGTTCCTGGGTCTTCGGCTGACGGCAGGGGTGGGCGAGAAGAAGTTTTATGATATTTTCCATTATGAGTTGGAACAGGTCTATGGGGATGTGATCAGGAAACACATAACCCGGGGGCTGCTGTCCTATCAGGCCGGAACGGCAGGCCGGTACCTTCGCCTGACCGAGAGAGGTCTGGATCTGGCCAATTATGTGATGGCGGATTTTCTGGAACCAGAGTTTCCATGAGATGTCCTATACTTTAGGAGCTTAACAACGATTTCTTGCGCAAAGTGGCAAAATTATGGTGTTGGTTCTGGTTTATCCAGGTTAGGCACTTATTAACGAATTCTTGCGCAAAATGGCATAATTTCTGTGTGGATTCCGGTTCATCCGGGTTAGGGTAATAAAAGGATTATCCGGACGGGAGTTATACTGGCGAACGCTAAGCTTTTCCAATTCCTGCATGTCACATGCTGCACAATCGGACGACATGTGACGTGCAGGAAGGAAGTTCTTGGCGTTTGTTAGTTATACATCCTTACAGGAATCTTCTGCGTGATGAGGTGAATATAGTTTGCTGCAAAAGGCGCAATGTGTTTTGGCCTTGGCATACGCCGCGTTGATTATTGGGCGTGCGTAAGGCATCCATGTTACATGCGCAGTGGTGCCATCGCGGGGTATGGGGGTCTACTATAAAAAGTGGGAAAGGCACGCGCAATGTCCCATGCACATAGACTAGAGGTAAGAGTATCCTGTGGAGGCTACGATTGAAGACCTTTCAAAAGCCATTGACCTCTGGAGAAGAAGCCTATTATGTCCGCCTGCTCAGGGAAGGAGATGCCGGCCAGGCCCAGGAGGCCAAAGACATCCTCATAGAACACAATCTGCGTCTGGTGGCTCATGTGGCTAAAAAATACCAGAATGTGGATGAAGATATGGAAGATATGATATCCATCGGCTGTATCGGCCTGATCAAGGCCATTGATACCTTTGACGCAGGAAAGGGTCGTCTTGCCACCTACGCCTGCAGGTGTATTGACAATGAACTGCTGATGCTGCTGCGCAGCAAGAAAAAGACATCTCGGGAAATCTCCCTGTATGAACCCATCGGGCAGGACAAAGAGGGGAACGAGATCCATCTGGTGGATGTGATCGAACAGGAGCAGCAGGACGTGGTGGAGGCTCTGGAGTACCAGGGCAATGTCCGCAGGCTCATGGCGCTGATGCAGTGGGAACTGACGGAGAGGGAGCGGGAGATCTTGCTGCTGCGGTACGGACTGTGGGGAAACCGGGAGTTGACTCAGAGCGAGATTGGGGAGCGTTTGGGGATATCACGGAGCTATGTGAGCCGGATCGAGAAGAAAGCCCTGGGGAAGCTGCGGGAGAAGTTTGAGCTGGCTTGAGGAATTAAGGCTTGGCATTCTTAGTATGAGAAAATTCAAACAATGAGTGGGTAAGGGCAGTCTAAAACATACTTTGTTGCGTTAGACTGCCCTTACCATACTATATTCTATTTAGAAGAATGGGATTAGGAGTTATGTCATGAGTGCTTACACAAGAACAACGTTTTATATTGACTTTGATCATAATTTTGACTATAATATTTTTAAATTGTAAATAAAAGAATATATATTTTTGGTTTCATTTTCTTTGTAGGTGCAAAAGGTTTTTTGCTGTATAATTATTC
>CAMWSA010000397.1 GCA_947176785.1 uncultured Lachnospiraceae bacterium | reverse complement strand
CCTGTCCTATGTGGATGAGTACAATAAAACAGAGGTGACGCTGATAAACGGGGATAAACTGCTGATCTCAAAATACAAGTATGAGGATTTTGTAAAAGCATACCTGCGTTTTATGCAATAGGAGGGGCGGCCGGTGAACGAAGCGAATTTAACATTGTTTCAAAATACTGTGGAAGGGATTGAGGTCATTCTATATGCCTGTATTCTGGCCGCCTTTTTCTACCCGTTTATGGCCGGAAAGAAGGGGTGGAACCCGCAGAAATCCATAAAAGCACTTATTGTATTTCTCTCTTATGCGGCAGTTTATTTTATAAATATAGCGGTGGGTTTGGACGGATGGGTGTGCATGATAATTGTGACGGTTTTGCTGACGATGGCTTCCAGGTATTTAGGGATTGGCAGGAACCCCGCTTTCCTTTATGGGGTATTGTTTTTCTCCATAAGGAATCTTAGTTCGCTGGCGGTGGCAAGTGTGAATTTCTATACGGGCAGGCACCTTGTGCAGGGAGAGGAAGGTATAGAAAAAATATTGTGGAATGCCGCTCTGAATTTCTGTCTGATGGAATTGCTGCAGCTTATCCTGTTTTCTGCATTGTTGTATATTGCAGGATGCCAGCTAAAGAAATGCAGGATGGAACTGCATACAAGGGAATTATGCTATCTGCTCCTGACGCCGCTGACTGGCATTCTGTTTGTGGACATTATATTCCGCATTCTGCTTATGGTTTCGGAAAATCAGGTCATACAGCTTTATGAACAGTACCCGGCGCTTATCGGCATCGTGCCTGTGGTGGCAGCATTATTTTATGCGGGGATTTTAGTCACGGTAGTATCCTACCGGAAAATGGTGGGGCTTCAGGAAGAAAAGAAAAAGTATTTTGTGGAACAGCAGCAGGTTCATGCCATACAGGAGCGGATGGAGGAAGTGGAACAGTTCTATGGCGGCATACGCCGGATGAAGCATGAAATGAAGAACCATCTGACAAACATCCGGGGCCTTTATGAAAGCGGGAACTTTGGGGAGATGGAGCAGTATATAAAGAGGATGGACGGGAGCATGGATGTATTTGAACTTGCCATAAAGACGGGGAACCCGGTTACGGATGTGATCGTAAACGACAGGCAGAAAGCTGCGGAGAAACTGGGGATACGGTTCTCGTCTGGTTTTATCTATCCCAAATCGGAGCGGTATAATGCATATGATATCGGGATCATCATAAATAACCTGCTGCAGAACGCGTTGGAAGCCTGCGGGAGGATGAATACGATGGACAGGTATATTTCCATTTCCAGCAGGCAGAAGAAAAAGTTTTTCCTGATCGAAGTCAGAAATTCCTATGAAGGGGAAATCGTCATGGATGCGGATACGAATCTCCCAATCTCTACAAAGGGGGACGGAACCTCCGGCTTCCTGCACGGCATTGGGCTTTCCAATGTAAAGCGGGAGGCACAGGAATATATGGGGGATTTAGATATCAAAGTAAAGAACAATGAGTTCAGTGTAACAGTGCTGTTACAGGAAAGGAGACAGGTATGAGTATCAGTAATGTAAGCGGTGTAGGAGTGAATCCCTATGCTTACACAAACAGCAACAGAACGGTGGCAGTCACAGGGAATTTTGCGGAGGAAGTGCAGAAAGCTGAAGGAAAGACTGCGGCAGAAAAATCCGGCTCATCAGCATGGGCGGGGGATATGGTAGTCCCGCAGCCGCCGAGTTATTTTGGTTTTACATATGACAGCAGTATCTCCAACAAATCCAAAGAAGAAATGACGATGGACGAATACAAACAATGGTTTATGAATGAAATGTCGGGAATGCCGGTCAGTGGCTGGTACCGTTCCACCTGCGTGGGCGGGGCGCTGACGATTACGGAAGAATGCTTTGAAAGGATGAAAACCGACCCGGAATGGGAAAAAACAGTATTGGGGATGGTAAGGAAGATGTATTCCTGTACCGGAATCATGGGCTCCAAGATGATCGGCTATCAGGTCATCGGGGCAACGCCTGAACAGTGCCACGGGGAAGGAATACCCGTAAAGGATGGCTCTCCGCTTTCTGGAGATAATGGGGAATCATGGTGGGAGAAACGCCATAAGAGAATGGAAGAACTGATGGAAGAGATTGCCGAAGCGGCAACGGAAAAAGAAGCGGTGAAAAAAGCACAGGCACGGAGAGCGGCGGCACAGGAGAATTACCTGAAAAGCCAGATGGCAAGCAGGCAGAGACAACAGGCTTTCCTTGCAGAGGGCGTACAGAACGGTGATGATGCGGCGGTCTTCCAGTCAGCAGGTGTAAGCGCATTGGCGGCAACTGCTTATGAGGAAAATATAAGCACATTCAGCAAAAGTGTTGTTGGAAGCCAGAAGATATAAAATATACGGGCATTTTGAAGTAAAGCAGGATATGCCCGGACTTACCATAAGGGGGCATGGGCGGCTCCGAATGACAGAGGGTCCGCTGCAGCAGATAAGAGGAATGCAACTTTTTTGACGGTCGGTTTGTATTATCAATAGATGGCCGTTTCCATCATAATCAATGAGTAAGTTTTCTTTAGCGGGAATGGCTTTCTGCCGAAGTAATAGGAAGACTAACTATTTGAAAACCTATATAAAATCTAAACGGTGTTTTAGGAACTTAGGAAAATCTTAATGAAATCTCATGTGCTTTATTGGGATTTTCAAAGGAAAATGTGATAGCTTAATAAAAATAGGTTACTGCTTCGGAAAGGAATGACTTATATGCCTGAAAAAATCTTAATCGTTGATGATGAACATGATATTGCTGATCTGCTTGAAGTTTACCTGAAAAATGAAAATTACATCATTTGTAAATACTATTCTGCAAAAGAGGCATTGGACTTTATTAAAGAAGAAGAGGTTGACCTTGCTATTCTTGATATCATGCTGCCCGATATCAATGGGTTTACCCTATGCCAGAAAATCCGTGAAAAGTACACCTATCCCATCATAATGCTGACGGCGAAGGATGAAGAAACGGATAAGATCACTGGTTTGACGCTGGGGGCAGACGATTATGTGACAAAGCCGTTTCGTCCCCTTGAACTGATAGCCAGAGTGAAGGCGCAGCTAAGAAGGTATAATAAGTATACTCCGACGCCAACAGAAAATGAGCCTGTTACGCTTCTTGCTTATAAAAAGCTGATGCTTAACACGAAAACTTATGAATGTGAACTGGATGGGGAGCCTTTATCCTTAACGCCTACGGAATTTTCCATCCTGCGTATTCTGCTGGAGAATCAGGGGACGGTTGTGACTCTTGAGGAATTATTTCACAGAATATGGAAAGATGAGTATTACAGCAAGAACAGCAGCACAATTACAGTGCATATCCGCCATTTGAGGGAAAAACTGAAAGACACAACAGAAAAGCCAAAGTATATAAAGACAATATGGGGTGTCGGATATAAAATATAACCGCTCTATCCCCGGACTAGGAGGCATTATGAGGAAAAAGAAAAGAGCAGGTATAAACTGCCTTGTGCCGTTTTTATTTGCTGTCTATATGGTCTTACTGGTATGGATCATTTTATTCAAGCTGCAGCTATCAATCCATGAGCTGGATACAGTCAGGAACATTAACCTGATACCTTTCCATTATGAAAATGAAATAGGGATGAATTTTCATTTGAAGGAAGTTTTAGAAAATATTGGGATATTTATTCCGTTTGGCATCTATATGTGTATGCTTAAGAATGAACCAAATTTCAAAAGAAAGTTCATACTTATTTTATCAACCAGCCTTATCTTGGAGCTTTCCCAATATATTCTTGCAGTTGGCGGGACAGACATAACGGACCTCATAACCAATACCTGCGGAGGGATGATAGGGATTGGTATTTATTGGTCAGCCGCAAAAATATTCCGGGGTAAAAAGCAGGCAGATACAGTCATTACGGTTGCGGCCGCTATTGTTACAGTAGTAGTAG
>CAMWSA010000396.1 GCA_947176785.1 uncultured Lachnospiraceae bacterium | reverse complement strand
ATATTAGAGTTCCGCATATTCCCTACAAGCACACCCCGGTGATGGATACCCGGCCGCTTGAGGCGTCCGGATATCCATCAGTGTGCTTTCCGGGAACATGCTGTTTTTCTATATTAGAGTTCCGCATATTCCCTACAAGCACACCCCGGTGATGGATACCCGGCCACTTGAGGCGTCCGGATATCCATCAGTGTGCTTTCCGGGAACATGCTGTTTATTTCTTACGCTTGGCCAGCTGGATCTTTCGCATGGATTTGATTTCCTGGGTCAGCGGCCTTCTGGCCGGGCAGATAAAACTGCAGCAGCCACATTCACAGCACTCCATGCCGTTGTTTTTTACAAAGGCTTCCTCATCAAAGCATTCTGCATAGTCTGCAAGTCTGCTGGGCACTATTCTGCCGGGGCACACCTCCACACAGCGGCCACAGTTAATGCAGGGGCCGGGTTCCATTGCGGACACTTCGTCGTGGGACAGGCAAAGCAGCGCCGTGCTTGTCTTGGTGGTGGGCACATCCAGGTCGAACATGGCAAAACCCATCATGGGGCCGCCGCAGACAATCTTCTCCGGCTTGCCCACAAAGCCCCCCGCCTCCTCCACCAGTTCCCGGTAATTCATGCCGATCCGCACCCGATAGTTTCGTGGAATCCGAATGGCATCGCCCGTCACGGTGACAATGCGCTCCATCAAAGGACGTCCTTCGGTCACTGCGCGATATACGGCCACTATGGTGTCCACATTGTTCACCACACAGCCCACATCCGCAGGCAGCATGGAGGAATTGATCTGCCTGCCGGTGGTGGCATAGATCAGCGTCCGCTCCGCCCCCTGGGGATATTTGGTCTGCATGGCCTTGACGCTGATACGCTCCTCACCACGAACTATTTCCTGTAATTTTTTGATACAGTCCGGCTTATTGTCCTCCACCGCCAGAATACCCCTGGCATTCGGAAACAACCGCAGGATAATCTTGAGGCCCCCGATCAGCTTCTCCGGTTCCTCCAGCATCCTGCGGTAGTCGCTGGTCAGATAAGGCTCGCACTCCGCGCAGTTGGCAATGCAGTATTCAATCTTTTCCGGCTCCTTGGGTGAAAGCTTTACATAGGTGGGGAAACCGGCTCCGCCCATGCCCACGATTCCCGCCTCCTTGATACATTCAATAATCTGCTCCCGGCTCAGGGACTCCCAGGGCCCCGGTGGCTGCATCGGGACTTCCTCATACTGGCTGTCATTTTCCACTATGATACTCATGACGCTGTCGCCAGTGACTACCCGCCTGGGTTCAATGGCCTTAACCGTACCAGACACGGAGGCATAGACAGGGGCCGACACAAAACCCGCCTGCTCCGCAATCTTCTGTCCCACCAGCACTCGGTCCCCTTTTTTTACAATCGGGACTGCCGGAGCGCCTATATGCTGGGATACCGGATAGACCAGTTCACCTTTGGGCAGCACGGAAACAATGGGCTTGTCCTTGGACAGGTCCTTGCCGTCATACGGGTGTATTCCACCCACAAAAGTCAACTTTCGCATGCTCTTTTCCTACCTTCCGACTTTTTATGACAAAGTATGTCGAATCTGTTTCTCATACTAATATACTATTTTTTTTTCAAAAATACTACAGTATTTTCAAAATTTGTGTTAAGATATACATACTACCAAAAGTATAATATATTTGGAGGCCATATGAAGACAGATGACGCTATAATAGAAAACCTTGTAATCAATTATCCCCTGGAAAATCTTGCCCCTCTTGAGCAGATCCTTTTTCTGGATATAGAGACCACCGGCTTTACCGCCCGATCCTCCTATCTGTACCTGATTGGCTGTGCCTATTACAGCGAAGGCTGCTGGCGCACCCGGCAGTGGTTTGCCCAAAGCTATGTGGAGGAGCTTGAGATTCTGACTGCGTTTTTTGAGTTTGCCGCCCCATATAAGTATCTGATCCACTTTAACGGCAACAATTTTGACCTTCCCTTTATCCAACAAAAATGCGGGCAGCTGCATCTGCCCTACAGCTTTGACCAGTTTGAGGGACTGGACATCTATAGGCGTGTCAGCTACTATAAATATTTCCTGAAGCTGCCCAACTGTAAGCAGAAAACCATTGAAAAATTCCTGGGTATCCAGCGTGAGGACGCGTTTTCAGGCGGCGAGTTAATCGGCGTATATCACGACTATGTAAAGCAGCCCTCCGAATTTGCAGAGAAATCACTGCTTCTGCACAATGCCGACGATTTACAGGGGATGCTGCTGATCCTGCCCATCCTGTCCTATTATGACCTCTTTGACGGCAATGTAAAGGCCCGCAAGGTCCAGGCCAATTCCTACAGGGATGTAAGCGGCAACAAACGGCAGGAACTGGTCATGACCCTCACACTGCCCTGCCCACTTCCTGTAAATGTTTCGGCCTCCGCCAATTACTGCTATTTTAAAGGGAACGGGGCAGAGGCACAATTGAAGGTACCCATCTATGAGGAGGAAATGAAATATTTCTATACCAATTACAGAGATTACTATTATCTCCCCTCTGAGGATGTGGCCCTGCACAGATCTGTAGCCTCCTTTGTGGATCATGAACACCGTGTGGCCGCCACCGCCGCCACCTGCTACACCCGAAAATATTCCTGCTACCTGCCACAGTGGGATATACTGATTGAACCCTTTTTCAAGCGCGACTATAAGAGCCGTGAACTCTTTTTTGAACTGACTGACGAAATCAAGAAAAACCGCCAGGCATTTACCAGCTATGCCAATCACATTTTGGCAATGATGGCCGCAACATACTAATCTATCAAAAAGCGATACTTCATTTCATAACAAAGTGGCGATAAAAAGTCCCATGGAGTTCTTCTCCATGGGACTTATAGTAAACGGCATTGAATTCCCTAATGTCATTAACTATAATTACATCTAGCGGGGCTTCTCATAAAAGAACGAACTCTTCCGGGTATACCCCAAGTCCTTGTAATTGATTATCTGTTCCGTGCTGCCAATAAACAGGACGCCTCCGGGCCTCAGGCTTTTCTGGAATCTGGCGAAAACCTCATCCTTAGCCTCCTCTGTAAAGTAAATCAGCACATTCCGGCACACGATCAGGTGACAATCGCTGGGATAAGTATCTTTCAGCAAATTATGTTCCCTGAACTCCACCCGGGCTTTGACATCGTCAGAAATCTTGTAGGATGGCCCCACCTGGGTAAAATATTTCTTCTTCAGATCTGCCGGAACAGCCGCAACGCTTCTGTCCGCATACACCCCCAGCTTCGCCTTGGCTATCACCTGTTTGTCCAGATCCGTGGCAATGATATGGATCTGCCCCAGCGGCACATGCCTGGAGAGAGCCATTACCAGGGAATACGGCTCGTCGCCTGTGGAACAGGCGGCACTCCATATCTTCAGGTTCTTGCCAAATTTGCCGATCAACTCCGGGATAATCTGCTCATCTATGATTTTCCACTGTTCCGGATTACGGTAAAACTCAGACACGTTAATCGTAATATAATTGACAAACTCTTCAAACAGAGCCTTATCTGATTTAAGTGCCTGCACGTATTTGTCATAGCCTTTGATGCCATGCTTGTCAATCAGTGTGTCAATCCGCCGCTTCATCTGGCGCTCCTTATAAGCGTTCAGATCAATCGAAGTCAGATTGAATATCTGTTGCTTCAAATATCCATAATCATAATCCATCGCACCTGCCACACCTTATTCTTATTCTTCCCCATACCTGCATATCAGGAATTTGGTCTGAGTCAAACTTACCTCTGCCTGCATAACACGGGACCTGCCCGTGTTTTTGCGATAATCGGTATTTGGAAGTGGAACCTCCAAACTTACCTTGACATGCATATCGCTGGCTTTGCCTGCGATACTGCGTTGATCGGTATTTGGAAGCGGAACTTCCAAACTTACCTTGACATGCATATCGCTGGCTTTGCCTGCGATACTGCGTTGAT
>CAMWSA010000395.1 GCA_947176785.1 uncultured Lachnospiraceae bacterium | reverse complement strand
CCAGAATGCTGTATTTGTCAGATTGAGAATACTATCATTTCAACCAAGCCTGGAAAGAACCCAGGATAAACTTTCAAAGTTACAAAAATGTTACGGAACAGAAAATCAAAACTTTCTGTTCCCTTTTTTGTCTCATTTTGGTATATTTGATTTATAACATTTATATCAGGAGGGCTTATGGCAAAGAAATCAACGAGACTGGAAGAACTCCATAACACATTCCGAGAAAATGGAATATCTCCGGAAACGGTCATGCAAAACGATAGTCTGATCAGAGAAATCAAAAAGCATGCAGATGAAGTGCGGGATTACCGCCATCCATCTTATGTCCAGCATCTGCTGGGGGATATCATCATGATTGTCTTCTTCGCGGTGCTTGGGAATGCAGATGAATGGGCAGAGATTGAAGCATTTGCAAAGGTGAAGGAAAAGTGGCTTAGAAAGTACCTGGATCTTCCCAACGGGGTACCTACAGACGACACTTACCGTGTCGTGTTCAGCAATATCTGCACAGACCATTTCTTCCAGGTCACCACTGGAATTCTGCTGCGCACCATTGACGGAATTATCGGGCTGGCCGGGAAGCAGGATAATATATATGAAAAAAGCGTGGTTTCCATAGACGGGAAAGTAAGCTGTGGCTCCGGCAGGAAAGAAACGGTGGAAGGAAAGGTAAGGGCCCTGCAGACCCTGAACGTTTATTCAGACGACTATGGCATGTGCCTTGCCCAGAAATTTATAAAGGAAAAAACCAACGAGATACCCGCAGCCCAGGAACTGCTGGGAGTTATGGACCTGAAAGGAACCATAGTGACCGCTGATGCCATGAACTGTCAGAAAGGGACTGCGGAAGTAATTATAGAAGGGAAGGGTGATTATGTCCTTGCCCTGAAGGGGAACCAGGGTCTTTTATATGAAGAAGTGCGGGCTTATTTTGACGGGGACTGCAGAGAAACTCTGAAAGGGAAGTCAGGGTGTTACAAAAAGACTGTGGAAGCGGAGCACGGAGGAGTTGCTGTCAGGGAATACTATATCACAGAAGACACGGACTGGTTCAGCGAAAAGAAGAAGTGGAAAGGGCTGAAGAGTTTCGGAATGGTACATAAAAAGCTGAAGAGACGTGACGGGACGCAGGAAGAGGAGTTACGCTGTTACATATGCAGCATAGAAGAGAATGCAGAAGAATTTGAAAGGGCCGCCAGAAGGCACTGGGGAGTGGAGAACAAGCTGCACTGGCAGCTGGATTTCACATTCCGGGACGACAAAAATACAAGCATGGCAAAGACAGGAGCAAAAAACCTCCAGATTATGAAAAAGATAGTTCTGTCAATTCTGTCGCTGGTGAAAAGCAGCTATAAGCTGAGCATGAAAAAGATTCGTTATGTACTGTCATTGGATTATGAGAATGAAATAGAAAAAATGCTGTCTATGCTGGATGTGGACAGCATAAAAGAGGCATTGGAGTCAAAAGGGGGAAATCTCCCATGAAATAGATCATTTCTTTATACTTTTAACGAACACCAAATGGTGCTGCTTTGTAAGTTTAACCTGCGTCTGCAGTCACTCCCCTTGCGGGAGTGTGGATTGAAATCGGCTTATTAGGATATCTTTCCAACCCTTATCTGCGTCACTCCCCTTGCGGGAGTGTGGATTGAAATCCTGCCACTGCCACAATGGTATCCACCTGGCCCTGTCACTCCCCTTGCGGGAGTGTGGATTGAAACTGCAACCAAGAAAACAAAGTCCCAACAGGATGTGGCTGGTAAGGGCTTTATTCGTATCTCTCGTTGAACGGTGAATAAGCTTTGTTCAGTTAAGTTACAAAAAGGGCATAGGTTCTTCCTGTCCCCCAAATTTATTTGCGTCCCACAATAGATTTCCCTTCCGGCATTGACAAATCGCCAATCTACAGTTACACTGGAACAAATCAAACCAACAAGGAGAAGCTCCCATATGCCCGCCACATACCAGATAATTGATGAGAAGACTTGGAAGAGATCCATGCACTGCATGGTTTTCAGAAACAGTATTGAGCCTGCATTCTGCGTAACATTTGAACTGGATATTACCCATTTTCGCAGAAAAATCAAGGAACAGGGATACTCATTTACCATAGCAATGGTATACGCCATATGCAGATGTGCGAATGAGATAGAAGAGTTTCGATATCGTTTCCTGGATGGGAACATAGTATTGTATGACCGAATCGACACAGCATTTACCTATCTGAATCCAGACACTGAGTTGTTCAAAGTGGTCAATGTCCCAATGCAAGATACCATGGAGGAATACGTTGCCACAGCAACAAAAGCGGCGAAAGAGCAGGCAGAATATTTTACCGGGCCGTTGGGGAATGACATCTTCCAGTGCTCCCCCATGCCCTGGGTGACATATTCCCATATATCGCACACAAATTCCGGGAATAAAGACAATGCCACACCGTTGTTTGACTGGGGAAAATATTTTGAGAGGGACGGTAAAACCCTGATGCCGGTTTCCGTTCAGGCGCATCATTCCTTTGTGGATGGGTTACACATCGGGAGATTTATTGATTGCCTGCAAAGATTTGTGGATGCATATTAGTTCTTTGCACCGGGCAGGAAGTTCCAAAGCGTATGAAGCTTGGACATGGCCACGAAAAAGCTCCACTTACACGCTGTCCAGGTGGGCATTTCCCTGATGGTGAAAAACCATTTTCAGTTCCAAGTCCTGATCCAGAATTAAAACATTTGCATATTTTCCGGGGGTAAGGCTCCCGTACTCATTGTAAATGCCGGCTGCTTTTGCAGGGTTGACGGCGGCACATTTCACGGCGCTGGCCAGGGGGATTCCCATGTCCCGGACGGCAGTGCGCATGCAATCCATAAGATTTGTCACGGATCCGGCGATAGTGCCGTCCTCTAAGACTGCCATATTTTCCCTGACAATAACTGTCTGCCCTCCCAGGTCATATTGACCATCGTCTAAGCCCGTGGCCCGCATACTGTCACTGATCAAAATGATCCTGTCATCTCCAAATATTTTGAAGGTCGTCCGCACTGTGGCCGGATGGATATGCACGCCATCGCATATAAGCTCCACCATGCAATGACTGCTGTCGGCGGCAGCGCCGATGGGACCGGGCGCACGATGGCTAAAGGGCATCATGGCATTATACATATGGGTCAGCTGAGAGGCACCACATTCCAAAGCCTCCCTTGCGGTGTCATAGTCCGCAGTGGTATGGGCAAGGGAAACAGGAATGCGGCCACTGTTTTGACGGATAAAGTCCATGGCCCCCTCCATCTCAGGGGCGACTGTCACGATGCGGATCATGTTGCCGGAAGCTTTCTGCAGGCGATTTAGCATTTCTGTGTCTGCAAAGCGGATATATTTTTCATTCTGTGCGCCTTTTTTGGCGGGGCTGATAAAAGGCCCCTCCATATACAGTCCGCAGAGATCAGCACCGTCTTTATAAGAATACGCTCTTGCACAACGGCATATCTGAGTCAGCACCTCCTCAGACATGGTCATTGTGGCGGGGATGATGGAAGTCACGCCCTGGCGCAGTTCATATTGGGCAATGGTGTGAAAAGCCTCCACGGTGCCATCGCAGCAATCACTTCCCATGCAGCCGTGAAAATGGATGTCGGTGAGCCCGGGAATGACATAACCGCCTGCCGCATCCCACAGGGTCTCGGTTCCGGGAGCAGCAATGTATGCCTCCTGTGATATGACCTTTCCATCGCAGATATAGACGGATTCAGGCTTAAAGAATCCGTCTTCATGAAAGACAAGCCCATTTATGATTTTCTGCTTCATTTCCATTCCCTTCCCATCGTAATTGGCAGCGTCAGGTCTAATACCCAAAATCGCCTCAACCCCAATAAAATCAAGAGGGCAGCCTCTCGGAGCCTTTACCCACTCTTTCTACCTTTTAGTAATCAGATATTTTGCTTCCCAATTCCTGTCAATTTCGGGATGAAAGC
>CAMWSA010000394.1 GCA_947176785.1 uncultured Lachnospiraceae bacterium | reverse complement strand
TAATCTGCAATTTTTGTGTAATATCGGGAGAAAATTTCCTGCGAATCTATACCTAAGCATCATGCGCTGGGTCTGGATACTGCCGCTTTCCCCTTGTAATTCATCGTCATGGCTCAATCTCAAATATAGTGCAGTGTTATAAATCGTTGTATTGTATGGTTGTTTCACGGTTAAAAGTCCTCCTTCTAAAAGAAACAACCCACGCTTATACAATACTCGCTGATACAAGTATATCATAAGCGTGGGCTGATTGACAGTCGTTATTCCGTATTTTTTCAGGAAGCGGCGGCAGCGTGCTGGATCACATCTTCCAGCAGGCTGTCAAGCGGCTTCCCATCCTGTGCGAAATGCTCCGATACCTTGATACGGACTTTCCCCATGACAAAATACTGGGTGCCGTCTTTTTCGGTAAGCAGGGTGCCGCTGTTTTTGTTATTGCTCTCATTTTTGTTTTTTGCCATAGGCAGTTACCTCCATAAATGAAATCTGCCCGACAAGGGAATGTCAGGCAGATGTACAGCCGCAGGCTGTCTCCATGTCAACCAAACCGTGTCAACCGGCGGAAAAGACTTTGAAAACAATCCATAGGCGCTCTATTATTACTTTTTCTTTGATTTCTTGGATGACAAAGGAGAGAAATGCCCCAAATATCAGGCTTTTCCCCGTCAACCGAAGCGTCAACTAAATTGTCAACCAGTGGCTTTTCAGAATGGCAGTTCCATTTGCCGGGCTTCTTCCGTGATTTCCTGAAAACCGTCCCCCTCCGGCGGGTCTTGGTTGACACGCTCCCAGCCTTTTTGAGAACCGTATTTCTTATACCGCTTCGGGCTTTTGTAGGCTGCCCAGCCCTGTATGATGCCGCCCGCAATGCCGGTATTCATAATTCAAATGCTCCCTCCATAAAAATGCCGGTAGCGGTAAAGCTGCCGGTTATATCATAGCTCCATCTCATGTTTCTTTCTCTGTACTTCCTGTGGCTGCTCTCTCCGGCGCAGTGCGGTATCTACGGCATTCTGCACCTGCCGCAGCCGTATCACTTCCTCCCGGAGCGGCTTGTGCTGCGGGGACAGTTCTGCATACTCTGTTTTTAACTGTGCGTATTCCTGTTTCCATGCTTTCAGGGCAATGGGTTTTCCATCCAGTTTTTCTTTCAGAATACGGCGGGCGGCATAAAACAGCCGTAACTCCGCATCGTGGGATGTTTCAAATTTCTCCCTCTGTTTCTTAAACTTGATATTGTTCAATTCCGTATGAACAGGTTTTAGCTGCTGGTAATTCTCGCCCTCCCGTATCAATTCCTGCAATTCCTTTATCCGGGCAGATTGCTTTTTCATGGAGCCGCTTAACGCTTCAAATTCTTCACTGACAGAGGAAAGACGCTCCTGTAAATCTTCCAATGTGAGCAGCTTATTTTCCGTCAGATAATTGACGACTTCGGCAAACTGCTTTAAGTTTCCGGTTCTGGCTTTATTGCTCCATGCCCCTGCGTTGCGCTGATTGTAATAAGCGATCAGCAGGTCGGCAAGGTTCGGTGTCTGCGGTTTGGAAAGTTCTCCTTTTACCTCTGCCATCCAGCCAAACAGGGCTTTGATCTTCTTCCTCACATCCTGTATGAGCCGATTGGTGGCTTTTATCCAGCGGTTCAGTTCCCCTTTCTCGGTACGGATGCCCTTTGCTTCCATCTGCCGGACATTAGCTCCCTCGTGGACAGTAGGTATCAGGCCAAGCCCCTGCCGCACATAGGAACGGTGGTCGATACGCACATCCAGTTCTTTTTCCTCAAATTTTGTATTAACGACAGCCGCCCACTGCTCCCGCCAGTGTTCCAGCGTTTCCGGCTCGTGCCAGTCGGTGGTATGGACAGCGTTAAACATATAATCGCCGTTTTTATCCCGGATTCGGTCTCCATCTTCATCAAGGAGATATTCCCGCCGCTGTTTTTGCGCCCATGTGCCATCCGGGTTTAAGGGGCGCATGGTTGTCATCACATGGAAATGCGGGTTGGGGATGCCGCCGTCCTCTTTCTCCGGGCTGTGAAAAGCGAGGTCGGCAATCATGCCTTTTGCCACAAACTGTTCCTGCACGAATTTCCTCGCCAGCTCCATGTTTTCTTCCAGCGTCAATTCATTCTGCATGGCAATATCAAAGGAATAGGCAAGCTGGGCTTTGGGATGTTTCTCGCAGCTCTCCACAGCATTCCAGAGGGTCGCCCGGTCAAGATATATTTCCGGCGCATGGGGCGGCAGCATGATTTCCGAAGCGATCACACCGCCCTTTTTTGTGTAGTCGCTGACTTCCCCATAGTAGTTACTGTAAAGACGCTCCCCGGCTCGGTAGGCTGCGCTGGCAATGGCGCTTTGACCGGCGCTGCGCTTTATCTGTGCGATAGAAAAATGATAAAGTGCTATCCTTAGTCACCGCCTTTCTCCTGCCCGGAAATACGGGCGTGGTTCTCTGCGGCAAATCGGACGAAATGTTCCGCCTGCGGCAGATTCAAAATGCTTTCCATCAGGGAATAAAATTCCGTTTCGGTCAGTTCCTTTGTCTGCGGCGCAATGCTCTCAATGGCTGCACCACGGGTAATCAGCCGGTGCGTCCTCTGTTTCCGGGAACCGCTTTCCAGATACGCCTGCCGGTTTTTCAAACGCTGCATTTTCCGTTTTTCCCGTTCCAGCAGGACAGTGTTTTTTTCATATTCCTGCTTCAACTGTTCCAAAGATTTTTCCATGTTCTCACATCCTTTGCTCATTAAGATAAAGACAGACCATCCGCAGACAGTCCGTGTGTCAGTGCTTCTATAAACCCGATGAAAAGGGAAAACCGCAGAGCGGATTTCTCTTTTCGGCGGGTACACAGGGGATAGCCGCTTTAGCGGCGCAAGGGGGGGGGAGCCACCTTGTCGGAGCGAAGCGAACGCAGACCTCGGATTGCTGATTTTATCAGCGGCAGAGGTAAGCTCCGCAGGACGCACGATACGGGGCTGAAAGACCTGTATAGAAGTGCGCCCTTAGTTCCTAAGGGATTTTGCCGTTTCCGTCAGTCTTGTCCTTTTTCTTGGAACGCTTGGAAAGATACTTCGGGCAGTCAACCACAACAGCCCGGAAGCTCTGTTTACATTCGTGCTGGCATTTCCGGCACAGTTCGTTATAAGTGATACGGCTGCGGTCATTTAAGAAGAAAGACCATTCCAGCCGCCGCTTGTTGCTCATTCTTGCCATAACCGGCTCCTTTCTCCGTTTCTATCTGATGTACGCAGACAGGCGGTTTTTGTGTAGCGTTTCGGTATCATTTTCAAGGATTTTTCCCTCTGTATGCCCCTTTGGAAAGGGCGGCAGTATGCAGTCAGGGAATGATACTTCACGTTTATTTGTCGCTTCCCGGTACGGTTTCGGAGCCTTTTGCCATCCATTCAAAGAGAGCAATTTTGCTGACCTTGATAAGCCTGCCCCTGCGGAATGCCGGAAAGCCGGGGGTGTGTACCAGCTCATAGGCGCTCGCTCTTGAAATTCCCATAATCCGCTGGATGTCCGCCACATCCAGAACCAGCGGTAAATCCTCATAGCTGTTCAATCTCTTTTTATCGTTCATTCTGTTCCTCCCATAATCAAATAGGTTAAAATGCTTCCTGCTGCCGTTCTCCCCAAAAGCCGTTTTCCTGCCCCATTCCTGCGGTGTTTCCCTGCATTGGTGCGCCGGATGCGTCACTTCTCCTGCCTGTCATATCCCTTTTGGACGGTCATTCACTTGTCAAGGTACTGTGTGGCACGAAATTACCAACTGCAATCATCATAGCGGACTATTCTTGACAAAACAATGCTTCTGCGATACCATGAGTGTAACGAATATAACTGGATTATATAATTACCATAAGCAAAAGGGGGATAGGGATGGAGAATCAGTTTATACGGCATGAGCCATGTTTTGAGAGGATTTTGTTTGTCCTGACGCTGGACAGGAAGAAAATGAAAGAGCGGATTTTGATTGGGGAAGAACAGCAGATCCGATTCCGTCTGAACGGG
>CAMWSA010000393.1 GCA_947176785.1 uncultured Lachnospiraceae bacterium | reverse complement strand
CTTCAGCGGATTGCTGATTGATTATTTCCGGGACATTGATTTCCTCATTGCCGTCAGAGGGCTTCGGGCTATCACGGATTTTGAGTATGAGGTGCAGATCGCCCAGGCTAACCGCCAGATGTCCAAGGATGCGCTGGACACCATATTCCTGACTACCAGTCTGGAATATGCGTATTTAAGTTCCACAAGCGTGAAGGAATTTGCCAGCTTCAACGGGGACATTTCCAAATGCGTTCCCGACTGGGAAGCGGAACTGATCTATCAAAAATATGGCTACCGCTGACACCGGGTAAAGGCAGTGCCAGACACAGGGCAGCCATAGGGAGGAATACATGAGTAGCAGGATTGAACAGTTAATTGATGAAATCGAGGAGTACATTGACAGTTGTAAATACCAGCCCCTGTCCAGCACCAAGATCATCGTGAACAAAGAGGAGATAGATGAACTGCTGCGGGATTTGCGGATGAAGACGCCGGATGAGATCAAGCGGTACCAGAAGATCATCAGCAACAAAGAAGCGATCCTGAACGATGCCCGCGCCAAGGCAGAGGCGCTGATCAACGAGGCCACCGTACATACCAATGAACTGATCAATGAGCACGAGATCATGCAGCAGGCATATGCCCAGGCCAACGAGGTGGTGTCCATGGCTTCCCAGCAGGCCCAGGATATTCTGGATAATGCCACCATAGAGGCCAACAATGTGCGTGCCGCCGCCATGCAGTATATGGATGATATGCTGGCACATCTGGAAAACATCATCAATGCCTCCACCCAGTCGGCCAGACAGGGGTACGAGAATTTGATCGTCTCCATGAACCAGTACCGGGATATAATCCAATCAAACAGAAACGAGCTGCATCCTGCGGAAGAATATGAGGATGTGGTGCTTCAGAATGTTGAGGATGCAGATGAGTAGTTTTAGAAGAAAACAAAACCGGTTTCCGTTTGAAACCGGTTTTTCTAACCTTTATGGTAAAAACTTCATAAAAGTAATTTTGTTTATGATCCTTCTGACTGCCTGGCTGGTCTCTCCGTCTCTGTCAGCCGGGGCGGCTTCCGACTTCCGCCAGGACAGCGGCGACATTGTGGTGGTGATAGACCCCGGACATGGCGGCAGCAATGAGGGGACGAAGGAGAACGGCTTTTGTGAAAAGGAGATGACGCTGGTCACGGCCCTGGCCCTGTATGAGAGGCTGAGCCAGTATGAGGGGGTCACGGTGTATCTGACCCGGGTGGAAGACACGAAACTGAGTCTTGCCCAGCGGGCGGCATTCGCCAAAGCAGTGGAGGCGGATTTCCTGTTCAGTATACACTATAATGCCTCGGAGAATCATGAGTTGTTCGGCTCGGAGGTGTGGGTGCCCCTGGAGGCTCCCTACAATGCCTATGGCTATCAATTTGGGTGTACTCTGCTGCCCCGGCTGCGGGATAAGGGGCTGTTCATCCGGGGGATCAAGACCCGCAGGAATGACAAGGGTACGGATTACTATGGTATTATCCGGGAGTCGGTGGCTCTGGATATCCCGGCCGTGATCATTGAACATTGTCATGTGGACGAGGTGAGGGACTATCCCTTCTGTGACAGTCCGGAAAAACAGCAGGCTTTCGGCTATGAGGACGCGGATGCCATCGCCTGTTTTTTGGGTTTGTCCAGCGAGAGCCTGGGTATAGATTACAGCAGCGGACCGGATGATCCTTTTTTGCAGGAGGTCTATGCGCTGGATACCGGCAAGGTGGTAGCCTCCACGTTAATAGACACTACTGCGCCGGAGATCTGTAGTGTGGAGCGTGCGGCGGAGGATTATGAGGGACTTCAGGCCACGATCCAGGTGACGGCAGCAGATTATGACAGTCCCCTGATGTACTATGAATACAGCCTGGACGGCGGAGCTTCCTATTCCCCCAGGCAGCCCTGGCCGGGGAGCGATGTTTTGACGGGAGAGTATCAGGATGTGTTTCAGGTGACACTGGATATTCCGGAGGGTATTATCCCCCGCATCCGTATCAGGGCATACAACCAGTATGAGGCCACATCGGAGAGCAACATACTGGACGGGTACGGCGTGTTTCGCAGGCCGCAAGAGATGGATCCCCTGGTAGGGCCGGAGAGCGTGGAAGCCCTGGGCACGGCAGTGAATCCGGAATCCGCCGGAGCATCGGGTTCTTCCGAAGTCCATGGCTGGCTGGGAGCCCATGAGGGGACGGAGCCGGAAGAGGATTCCGGCCAGCCCATGCGCATTCAGGATTTCCTTCTGGTGAGTCTGCTGGCGGCGGCGGTCCTGGTGGCCCTGACGCTGATGGTCCAGATCCTGCAGGCCGCCAAAAAGCGGCGAAACCGTTACAAAAGGAAGAGATGAGGGAGGAGACATCTCCAGGCCAGATAATATAGGGCTGTCAACGCAGTCAACAGCAGTTTATGTACCACATATTCTCCCAGAGGCAGGTCTGTGCCCTGAATCATACTGTAGGTCTGGGCGATACAGGAGAGTCCGCCAAAGGGCAGAAGCAGCAGGGTATACAGCGGGCAGCCCTGGCCAAGCTTCTTAAGCCCGCCGGTAATCTCCAGCAGGGGAGCGAGCCATATTCCGGCCCGGGGCAGGAAGAGATGGGGCACCAGGTTCAGCAGGTTAAAAAGGATCATATAGCCGCAGAGGCTGATAATGCTCTGTAATCCTGCCTGCACCGCATCGTCCAGATTTGCCAGCAGGCTGGGGCTCTTTTGTATGAGCGGCCTCTGTACAGGGGATTTCTGTACGTCCGGCAGTTCCCGGAACAGGGTCCTGCGCAGAATAATCCCATAGAGCAGCGCCATGCCGTACATGCCAAACAGATAGGGGGCTGCCAGTCTGCGTCCCAGCAGGGGCAGTACGAAGCCGCAAAAATATGCAGGGCCGATATTGTTGCAGAAGGCCAGCAGGAAACGGGCCTCCTGGCGGTTTATTTTTCCGGCCTGATACAGCTGGGCCGCAACCCTGGCCCCCATGGGGAAGCCGCAGAGAAAGCCCATCAGCACTCCGTAGTTTACATCGGGGCCGCAGCGCAGCAGCGGTTTTAAAACGGGCTGGAACCATTTTCCCAGCCGCTCAGAGAGGCCCATACGGATCATCAGCCCTGACAGAATCATAAAGGGGAGCAGAGAGGGGATCATCTTGGAATACCACAGAAGGAACCCGTCTGCCGCATAGACGGCCGCCTCCTGGGCATGGGTCAGGATCAGCAGGAACAGGATTAGAAAGCATAGGGTGTATAGCATGTGGGGGTACTGGAGAAGACTGGGAAAAGTCTTTCTTTGCTCCTTATTTGGTGTTGGTTAAGTATATGCCGGCAAGCTGTTATGCAAACCTTTTGTGCATGGAGTTGAATGCAGATTTTGATTATTTTTTTAGGGTGAACTTCTATATTTCTCAGAGGCAGAGAGACTCAGAGCGGCAGTTTGAATGTTGCACATGTAAAAACGTAATAAGCGATATTGCAGGCTCAGCCAGCAATATCCACGAAGAGGGAAGCTTGTATGTTAGACATGCAAAAACACAATAAACGATATTGCAGGCTCAGCCAGCAATATTCACGAAGAGGGAAGCTTGTATGTTACACATGCAAAAACGCAATAAGCGATATTGCAGGTTCAGCCAGCAATATTCACGAAGAGGGAGGCTTGTATGTTATACATCCAAATACGGATTAACGCAGTATCGCAGGCGAAGCCAGCGATATGCATAGTGAGGGAAATACGGACATGATGACCAGATTGGATAAGCTGTTGGCGGATGCGGGGGTGGGAAGCCGCAGCCAGGTGAAGGAATATATCCGCAGGGGGCGGATTACGTTGAACGGGCAGATCTGTAAAAAACCGGAGCAGAAGGTCCTGGAGGAAGATCAGGTGTGTCTGGACGGACAGGCGGTGGCGTATGCCCGTTTTCGGTATTATCTGCTTCATAAGCCCCGGGGAGTGATTACAGCCACGGAGGATGCCAGGGAAAAGACTGTGCTGGAATTGCTTAAAGGTGTCAATACGGCCCATAT
>CAMWSA010000392.1 GCA_947176785.1 uncultured Lachnospiraceae bacterium | reverse complement strand
GCGCTGCCGTCCCCCAAACAGGTTACATTCTAAAGCCCCTGCTCCTTCGACTCATGGAAGCGCCGGATCAATGCGGGCAGCACAGGGCTGTGGGTGGGATGGTAATTGTCATTGGGCCCGTACAGATTGGTGGGCATTACGGAGATATAATCCGTCCCGTACTGCCTGTTCAGGAATTCACAATATTTCAGCCCTGAAATCTTGGCCAAAGCATAGGCTTCATTGGTCTTCTCCAACTCGCCGGTGAGCAGGCAGCTTTCCGCCATGGGCTGGGGGGCCATCCGAGGATAGATACAGGAGGAACCCAAAAATTCCAGCTTCCTGCAGCCATGCTTCCAGGCACTGTGAATCACATTCATCTCCAGCATCATATTGTCATACATAAAATCCGCCAGCGCACTGTCGTTGGCCATGATGCCCCCTACCTTTGCCGCCGCGAGGAATACATATTCCGGTTCTTCTTCGGCAAAAAAATCCTCCACCGCCTGCTGGCTGCACAAATCCAGCTGCCCGTGGGTACGGGTGATAATATTTCCATAGCCCTGCTTTTCCAACTCCCGCAGGATGGCGGACCCCACCATCCCCCGGTGCCCTGCCACATATATTTTTGCAGATTTCTCCATCATAGTCGCCAAATCTCCGTTCTCAATATTTTTTTCAAAGCTATTGCAGTTTTTTGCCGTTTAAGCTATAATGATATAGCAGCATGTTTGTTGTGCGACGTTTCGCATAACAAAAACTATATTGAGAAAGGATGCCCACTTATGGAGAAAGAACGCATCAGCCTATGGCGAAAAATTCAGACCTATTATCATTACCACTGGATGAACCGGGATCTGCTCTTCTACAACCCTGTCGCCCGCCCGCTCTGGTTTATGACACATACAAAGGAACAGATCGACCGGCGCACCACCGCCTATATGGACCGGGTCCGCAGTGAGAACATAAAATTGACAAACCAGCTTATAGCATGTCTTGAGTCCTTTCAAAAACAGAAAGATTCCCAGTCTCCTTCCTCATAGGACATAATATATCGCTATCTGCTTAAAATGTCAAGGGGAAGCGCTGTCTGCAGCCCAGGCCGCCTCAGTGAAGCGGACGCTGCGGGCCATGGCGGCAGCCTCCTCCCTGGTAAAGTACCGCTCCGCCAGAAATAACACATAGCCATGAGGAGCATCCCTGCGTGCAAAACCGATATACCAGAAGTCCGCCGTGGCCTCCTCCTCCGGCACCGGCCTGCCAGCCTCCGCCAGTTCCTCCAGATCACTGGCGGTGTACAGGTCATGGTTCATGGACACCAGCACCGCCTGCTCCTGACATCCCTCCAGCACTTCGGCGGAACCATTAAATCCCGTATGGTTCATTAAAAGCCGCAAATCCGTCAGCTTTCCCTCCCTGTCAAAAACAAACGGCTCCATGTCCCTGTTTTCAATCCGGGTAAAGCCTCCGGCGCTTTTCCACTCCTCCGGCGCCCAGGCATCTTTCAAATCCCTGCTCTCCTCTTTCCAGCTAAAAAGCACACCGCCGCCCGTGATCAAATCGGCCAGGTAATCTCCCACCTGCACCGACTCCTCATGGGGCATTTCCCAACTCCCGACCCAGTCGCCGAGCCGCCGGATCTCCCGCCGGAAGACGTCGATGTCCGTATAGCGGTACAGCCCCCTGCCCTCCGTCGTCTGATCCATATACAGCATGCGGCACTCCCGGTCGCTCTCCCGCAGCAGCTGCACACTGTCCAATTCCAGATTTTCTTTCCAATAATAGATAACCAGCCTGTAGTCCTGCTCCGTATCCGAATCATACAGGGGATAAGAAAAGAACCCTGTAAGACTGTAGCCATCCGCCTCGTCCGCATCCGGCCAGGCCGCCCCTGTATACCCGGCATAGTCCTCCAGCCGGGGCTTCTCTTTTTCTGCCAGCTGCTGCAGCTGCTCCCATGTCATATCACCGCCCCTGTCCATCTCCCGCAGGGCATCCAATGAATATAGTATTCTCTCCTCCAGGGCTTGGGGCTGTCCGTCAATCAGATAAAACCCTCCTCCGTCCGACCGGTCCGTCCCTACACTCTGCCCGTTTTCCGCCGGCATTTGCATATTTACCTCTACCCGCATATCGCGGGCCTCGCCTGCGATATTGTACCGATCAGAGTTTGGATGTACAACATCCAAACTTTCTTCAGATAATTCGAGTTCTTCCAATACCCCATAGCTTTTGTTGTACTGCTGTTTCCCTGAAGACACCTCCGTGACTGCGGCGGATTCCGGCAGGGTATCCTCCTGTGGTGCCTGCCAGTTTGTCAAAAGCACCAGCCCTGCCGCTGCCAGCAGCAGGCCCAGCGCCACTCCGGTCCCCGCCTTCACGCTGCGGTAGGCCAGGATGTTCCTTACCCGGTTGCCTATATCATTTTCCCCGAAACCAAGCGGGGCCGATACCGTCAGATATCTTCCGGCGTCTTTTCCCGAAATGCCGGAAATTGTAAGCAGGGCCTGGGAATACGCCTTCTTGCTGCCCTCCCCCAGCCTGCTGATCACCCGCTCGTCGCAGGACATCTCCATGTCGCGCGTCATAAGGCCGTAGGCCAGCCATACCAGAGGGTTAAACCAGTGCAGGGACAGGGCCAGCCATGTCACTATCTTTACCAGATAGTCTCCCCGTTTTAAATGCACCAGTTCATGGGCAAGCACATAGGCCCGCTCCTCCTGGGGCAGCCCCACGGGCAGATAGATCCTCGGGTCCAGGATCCCCAGCAGGAAAGGCGTGCCGATCCGGTCGCTCTCATACACATCCTCCTGTACCCGCACCGCCTGTCTCAGCCGTCCGCGCAGCAGCAGATAGGATATGAGGCTGTATCCCAGCAGCGCCAATACGCCCGCCGCCCAAACCAAACTGCCTGCGGTAACCCAGCCGCGCTCTAACCGCAGCACTGCGCTCCGGCTATAACGCCTGTTGACGTAATCCTTTTGGTTCAGATAAACGCCGTATCCCCTGTCTGTCCCCCATGCCCCCTCCTGCAGGCGGGCGTTACCGCCTGCGGTGTCGGAATCAAAAAACGCCGTGCCGGTCTCCTCCGCTGGCGTAACCGACATTCCCGACACGTTCCGACTGGCCATAGCCTCCACCGAACCGTCCTTATGCACCAGCAGCTGGTACTGAACCAGCTCCTGCTCATAGGCCGCCGTTTCCAGGGCCTGTTCCATATTGCCCAGCGCCAGGCCGAAATACCGGCTTTGCAGGGCAAAAGGACATAACAGCCGCAGAAATACCACCGCCCACAGCACATAGGAAAAGCTTCTCGGTTTCCTTCTCAGGAGCATGCGCAGCGCCAGCACAAACAATATACATACAGATCCCCTTATGCCCATCTCCAATATCTCCAGAAAAACTCTCTCCATAGCAACTCCCTTCACCGACTTTCACAATCGGACATTTTCCTGCGCTAATCCTGATAATCTTCAATCAGCTTCCGTATCTCCTCCGCTTCCTCGGGCCGCAGCTTCCTCCCCCTGGTAAAAGCCGCCACAAACTGGGGCAGGGAACCGGAAAAACTCCTGGTCACGATCTCCTGGCTCTCCGCCTCCTGTACCTGCTCCCTGGAGACCAGGGAAGTCACCACGGTTTTCTCCGACTTGACCACGCCCCGCTCCGACAGTCTCTTGATCACCGTGTAGGTGGTAGACTTCTTCCATCCCAGACGCTGCGCGCAGAGTTCCACCAGTTCCCCGCTGCCGATAGGCTCCTTTTCCCACAGAATCTCACAGAAACGATATTCGCTTTCAAAAATTTTAGGTGTATTCATATTTCTCTCCCTCTAAATCTAATGCATTAGACTCAACATAAGTCTAACGCATTAGACACATTCTGTCAATACTTTTCCGGCAGCACCTCTCATTTATCCGCCTTTGTTTACACAAAAAAATGCCCGAAACAAACTGTTTCCGACATTTTCCGGGTTGGGCTATTCTTATAAAAGAATAACAGCTGATAGGGGAATCGAACCCCTGTTTCCGCCGTGAGAGGGCGGCGTCTTG
>CAMWSA010000391.1 GCA_947176785.1 uncultured Lachnospiraceae bacterium | reverse complement strand
ACCAGTATCAGTGTATGGTTACTTTCAATATGTCCCGCTCCGCCTCCTACTACGAGTCCGGTATCGGAAGAGGCATGGGCTTTAGAGACAGCTGCCAGGATCTGCTGGGCTTCGTGCATCTGATCCCCGACAGGGCCAGGGAGCGCATCATCGACATCGCCTCCACCCAGTTTGAGGACGGCAGCGCGTACCACCAGTACCAGCCCCTGACCAAGAAGGGCAACTCCGATATCGGCAGCGGCTTTAACGACGATCCCCTGTGGCTCATTGCGGGTACCAGTGCCTATGTGCGTGAGACCGGCGACACCTCCATTTTGGAGCAGCTGGTTCCCTTTGACAATGACATGTCCAAGGCCACGCCGCTGATGAACCATTTGAAGAGATCCTTTGACTTCATTGTAAACCACAAAGGCCCCCACGGGCTTCCCCTGATCGGACGGGCGGACTGGAACGACTGCCTGAACCTGAACTGCTTCTCCGAGCATCCCGGCGAATCTTTCCAGACCTTCGGCCCCAGCGAGGGGCCTGTGGCGGAATCCGTGTTTATCGCGGGTATGTTTGTCAAATACGGAGAGGAGTACGCACAGCTGTGCGAGTTGACGGGAGATGCCCGGGAGGCGGCCTACGCCAGGGCACAGGCCGCCGAAATGTACAACACGATTTTGGACAGCGGCTGGGACGGCGACTGGTTCGTCCGCGCCTATGACGCCTATAGCCATAAAGTGGGGTCCAGGGAATGTGAGGAAGGACAGATCTATATCGAACCCCAGGGCTTCTGTGTCCTGGCGGGCGTGGGCGTAAAGGAAGGGCTTGCCGAGAAGGCCCTGAATTCCGTGAGGGAGAGGCTGGACACCGACTATGGCATCATGATCCTGCAGCCCGCCTACACCAGGTATCATCTGGAACTGGGAGAGGTTTCCTCCTATCCCCCCGGATACAAGGAAAATGCCGGTATCTTCTGCCATAACAATCCCTGGGTATCCATCGCCGAGACGGTGATTGGCCGCGGCGACAGGGCTTTTGAAATCTACAAAAAGACCTGCCCCGCCTATGTGGAGGAGATCAGTGAAATTCACCGCACCGAGCCTTATGTATATTCCCAGATGGTAGCCGGACGGGATGCCAAATTTCACGGCGAAGCCAAGAACAGCTGGCTCACCGGTACTGCCGCATGGACCTTTGCCAATATCTCCCAGTACATTCTGGGCGTGTATCCCACCCACTTTGGGCTGCAGATCAATCCCTGCGTGCCCAGGGGCTTTGGTGATTTCACCCTGACCCGCGAGTATCGCGGCGCTGTGTACCACATCCAGGTACTGAATCCCCAGGACGTGGAAAAGGGCGTGGCCTCCATGACTGTGGACGGAGTGCCTGTGGAAGGCAATATCATTCCCTATGATAAGGATAAGAAAGAAGTGAACGTGGTAGTGACCATGGGATAAAATTTTACACGGCTGGAGGCTGTGAAGAAAGTCAGGGATTCCTGTGCGGAGGCGACGGGCATTACAGAAAATCGTTGTTCTCCGAAGTGCAGGCAAGACTTTTTCACAGCCTCTTTTTTATTGTACGCCCGGCGGACGCATATTCCATATTCACGAACGGTTGGATTTTCCTTCACGCCACGCGCTGCCCGATTATACGGCATTTAACAAGCAGAAAATGGAAAATCCCGGCGTTTGTTATACTCACGAGCGGTTAGATTTTCCTTCCTGCCCGGCGCATGGTGCCCGCTTACGCGACATGTGCCGGACAGGAATTGGAAAATCTTAGCGCTCGTCAGTATAGTATAACGGGTGTAATTCCCGTATCCCCGCACAATCCGGATATCGTGACCGCCGCTGCCGGGTCCAAAAATCGGTACTGTGGAGTCAGTAAATCGGTTCAAGCCTCTCTGCCAAATACAGCCCTACCCTGCTCTGGATTACCCGGCAGGTATCCTCCAGATTCTTTACTCCCGCAAAATAGCCGGCTGCCTCCTCGCAAATCAGCTTGCGGATGGTCTGGTTTTCCAGGGAGTCTGTCTGTACATGTCCCAGCATGGACAACTGCTTATCCCGCTGCTCCTCGTTCATGGCAAAGCTCCATTCCGGTTCCCCATCCTCCCCCGCATCTGTGGGGGAAATTTCCGACAGTTTACGCTCAAGCAGCGTCCCGTCATTTGCATAAGCCCACTGAATATCCGCAGTGCGGGCCATACTGTCTGCAAAAGCCTCCTTATTGGAGTAATAATTTAGGCCGCCTTTTGATTTCTCCAGCAAATAATACTCCCAAAAGGCATATGCCCCTTCCTTGCAGGCGCTTCTGCTGAGGACAGCCAGTCCGCCTCCGAAATAGTAATGGCAGGGGGTGCCGTCCTTACTGGGGTATCCTTTATACACCAGTGGCTCGCCATACAGATCTTCCCAGTTCCGGCAATGTGGGAAGAAGCTTACCCAGCCCTGCTCTATAACCGGCTTCTCCTCCAGCTGCTTTTGCCAGTCGTCCCAATGGCTGGCGCTGTCCGTTGTCAACGCTCCTATCCGCCGCAGCAGTTCCTGAAAGGCTTCCCCCTCAAAATCACACTGGCCGGACTCCCGGCTCAGATACGCATCCAGCGTCCCCATCAGACAGAAATCCAGCACCCTTTCCCTGGTCATCCCTTCCTGGGTCACAGCGTCCGGATGCTGTGTAAGCCAATCCAGAAATTCCTCCACAGTCCACCCCGGCTCCGAACCCAGTTCCGATTCCTTTCCCATCAGGGTACCAATGCAAAAATCGGGCGGAATAGTGTAGAGGGCATCCCCTCTGGCATTGTATTCCAGCACCTGCTCCAGATAGTCCTCCCGGCTGATCCGCTCCGACCGGGCAATATATGGCGTCAGGTCCTCCAGATACCCCTTCACAAGATAGCGCTCCATTTCCTGATACGTCGAAAAAGAAATCAAGTCCGCGCTTTCCGAGGCCAGGAGCCGGGTATTGACACACATATATATGCCTTCATACAAGTCGTACTGTGTAGTATTGGCAGTGTGTGTCAATCCTTCCAGGGACACCTGTTCCACTACCACCCTGTAGTCCCTGTTCTGCCGGTTGAATGCCACTGCTGTCTGTTCCGCATCAGTCACATCGGCTCCCACTATAAGCCAGGTAATGGTTTGTCTGCCATCCTCCGCCAGCTGACCCTCAGTTGCTTCCTTAAGCCTGGTAACCCATATTGGGCTGTCATACTGAAGCAGTTCCCAGCTAACAAGTATGATCTCCCCTGAAGAAGTCATCCGCATAGTGCGCAGCTGCTCTCCTGCAAGGTCATACGCAGCCAAATCCAGCAGCTTCCCCGCCTCCTGCTTTTGAGGGACACAGGCATAAATCTCGTTGCCATTTTGAAGCAGCAGGCTTCCCTCCCGGCCTGCCCCAAGGCATCCGCTGCCGGATATGCGCAGTTCACCCTCCAGCCTGCAGCCCTGGTATTGCAGCCGGGCAAGCATGGGCCGCTCTGCCTGTCCGTCCCTATAGGACACATAGACACTGCCTCCGGAAACGGCACATATATCAATATAGCTTTCACCCGGACAGGAAATGCTGCCCTGCAGGATACCGTCCTTATCAAACAGGAACACTTGCTCGTCGCACATTATATAGAAATGCCCGCTGTCATCCTGCGCCAGACGCCATGCTGTCTGTCCCTGTGCCTCATAGGTCCGGCTCCACAGCGGATAGCCGTCCATCGTATAAGCGGCCAACAACGAGGCCCCTGTCCCATCCTTACCCGCCAATGCCAGGACACTCTCTCCATCCGTCCCGCTTACTGCCGCAATAGCCTCGATGCAGCCGTCTTCCACCCGCAATATCCGCTGCTGCGGCTGCGCCTGTCCTGACAGGGCGGCCCCGCAGATATCCCAGCCCTCAGACCTGTCCACATAATACAGCATGTCCTCCGTCAACACAAACGAATTGGAGAGCGGCTGATAATCCGGCGTAATCCCTGCATCCCAGGTCTCTGCCGTGTAAGCCGGGGGGGGGGGGGGTGGGGGGGGGGGGGGGGGGGGGGGGGGGGGTGGGGGGGGGG
>CAMWSA010000390.1 GCA_947176785.1 uncultured Lachnospiraceae bacterium | reverse complement strand
TCTATATATTTATCACTGGACTTGTGTGCAGGCAGGGAAAATGCGGAACTCTTATCAGCATATTCCCGGACGGCACGCTGATAAATATATAGACGCCCGAGCGTCTATATATTTATCACTGGACTTGTGTGCAGGCAGGGAAAATGCGGAACTCTTATAGGAGAAAAAAGTGATGGAAAAGATCAGAATAGCAATTATGGGATATGGGAATCTGGGCAGGGGCATTGAGTGTGCTGTCCGTCAAAATGAGGATATGGAACTGGCGGCAGTGTTTACCCGGCGGGACCCTTCCGGCGTGGAGACAATCAGTGGTGTGCCGGTATATGGCACCGACCGGCTGTTACAGAAAAAGGACGATATTGATGTTTTGATGCTCTGCGGAGGATCGGCTACGGATCTGCCCCGACAGACTCCCGAGTATGCCAGATATTTTAATGTGGTTGACAGCTTTGACACCCATGCCAACATCCCACAGCATTTTGCGGCGGTAGATCAGGCGGCCAAAGAGGGTGGCAGAGTGGCAATGATTTCCGTGGGCTGGGATCCGGGCATGTTTTCATTAAACCGCCTGTATGCCAATGCGATTCTGCGGGAGGGCAGTGACTACACTTTTTGGGGTAAGGGAATCAGCCAGGGGCATTCCGATGCCATACGGCGTATTCCCGGGGTAAAGAATGCAAAACAGTACACGATCCCGGTGGAATCAGCGTTGGCGTCTGTGAGGGCCTGCGAGAATCCCGAACTGACAACCCGTCAGAAACATACCAGGGAGTGCTTTGTAGTGGCACAGGAAGGGGCCGACAGAGCTTGGATTGAGCAGGAGATCAAGAGCATGCCCAATTATTTTGCGGATTATGAAACCACGGTGCATTTTATCAGTGAAGAAGAACTTCTCAGGGATCATGCGGGGATTCCTCACGGCGGCCTGGTGCTGCGCACAGGGAAAACAGGAGTAAACGGCGAGCATAACCATGTGATTGAATACAGTCTGAAATTGGATTCCAATCCGGAGTTTACGGCTTGTGTGCTGACAGCCTATGCCAGGGCGGCATATCGCATGAGCAGGGAAGGCATGGCAGGCTGTAAGACGGTGTTTGACGTGGCTCCGGCCTACTTAAGTGCCATGAGTCCCGAAGAGATGCGGGCGCATCTGCTGTAGTGGAGATTATGCGAAGCGCAACAATATGTTCCTGGAAAGCGCACTGATGGATATCCGGATGTCTCAAGCGGCCGGATATCCATCAATGACTTATGTGCTTTGTCGGGAACATGCGGAGTTCAAAATAATAGTTTCTCGGAATCTTTGTCGGAAAATGGCGGCTCTTGATTCGTATGATCCGTAAAAAGCGGGGGAATCCATAAGACTGGAATATTAGAAGCCCCATGAAATAGGGCTTAGAGATTCTGAGAGTCTATATATAGAGAAAATGAGGAGACTATGAGGAAAGAGGCATTTGTAACTAAGGCACAGATAGAAGAGATTGTGAAGACTTACCCCACCCCATTTCATATTTACGACGAAAAAGGTATCCGGGCCAATGCCAGGGCACTTAGAGAGGCTTTTGCCTGGAATCCGGGATACAAGGAATTCTTTGCGGTAAAGGCGACGCCCAATCCTTTTTTGATTGACATTTTGAGAGACTATGGATGCGGCACGGACTGCTCATCCATGACGGAGTTGATGCTCAGCCACGCTATGGGACTGTCGGGGGAGGACATCATGTTTTCCTCCAATGACACTCCGGCGGAGGAATTTGTCTATGCGGCAAAGGTCGGGGCAATCATCAATCTGGATGACATTACGCATATTGATTTCCTGGAGAAGACTTTGGGATATCTGCCGAAGACGTTAAGCTGCCGCTATAATCCGGGGGGGCATTTTTCACTGGGAACGGATATAATGGATCATCCCGGTGATGCCAAGTACGGCTTTACTACCGAGCAGATGTTTGAGGGCTATAGGATTTTGAAGGCCAGGGGTGTGGAACATTTCGGTATCCATGCGTTTTTGGCCAGCAACACAGTGACCAACGAGTACTATCCGGTGTTGGCAAAGCAGCTGTTTGAACTAGCGGTGAAGCTGAAAGAGGAGACAGGGGCGGATATCCGCTTTATCAATTTGTCTGGCGGTATCGGTGTTCCCTATCGCCCGGAGCAGGCTCCCAATGATATTCGAACGATCGGTGAGGGTGTCAGAAGGGTTTACGAGGAGGTGCTGGTTCCGGCAGGCATGGGTGATGTGGCAATTTATACGGAGCTTGGGCGTTTTATGATGGCACCCTATGGACATCTGGTGACCCGGGTGATTCATGAGAAGCATATTTACAAGGAGTATCTGGGCGTGGATGCCTGTGCTGTGAATCTGATGCGCCCGGCCATGTATGGGGCCTACCACCATATTACAGTACTTGGCAAGGAGGAGCAGCCCTGTGACCATATGTATGATGTGGCAGGTTCCCTGTGCGAGAACAATGATAAGTTTGCCATAGACCGGATGCTGCCAGAGGTGGAGATCGGGGATTATCTGGCGATCCATGATACAGGCGCGCATGGATTTGCCATGGGATATAATTACAACGGAAAACTGAAGTCTGCGGAGCTGCTGCTCAAGGAGGACGGGCGTGTTAAGCTGATTCGGCGGGCGGAGACGGAGAAGGATTATTTCGCGACTTTTGACGGATTTGACATATACGATAAAATGTTTTTCAATGAGGAAGCGTGAGTCATGAGCAAAATTTCTGGCATAGGAGGATTGATATGAGGTATCCCAAAGATTTAGCCCCAAACGGCACAATCGGTTTTTTGGCACCGTCCTTTGGATGTAACGTTGAACCTTATAGAAGCGCGTTTGATCATGCTCTGGACAGATGGCAGGGAAAGGGGTACAGGACGGTGTCAGGCCCTAACTGCTATGTAGGTGAGGGGATTGGCATCAGCAATACGCCGGAGAAATGCGGTGCGGAAGTAATGGAGATGTTTTGCGGGAGGGAGGCGGATGTGCTGATTTCCTGCGGCGGCGGTGAACTCATGTGTGAGATTTTAGAGTATGTGGATTTCGGTCGGCTGGCCGATGCGCCGCCTAAGTGGTTTATGGGATATTCCGACAATACCAACCTGATTTATCCGCTGGTGACGCTGTGCGATACGGCGGCGATCTATGGTCCCTGTGCGGCGGCTTTCGGCATGGAACCCTGGCATGTCTCGATCCGGGACGCTTATGAATTGCTTACAGGTCAAAGGAAAGTGATGGAAAGCTACCCCCTGTGGGAGAAGGAATCCCTGCGGGACGAAGAAAATCCATTGCAGCCCTACTATGTGACCCAGCCCCTGGCTCTGAAGGCATATACGGAGGGGCAGCTTGTCATGGACCCCGCTTGTGCAGGCACTAAACTGAGTGTCACCGGCAGATTGCTGGGTGGCTGTATGGACTGCCTGGTGAATCTGCTGGGTACCAGGTATGACGGCACGGCGGCATTTTGCGAGAAGTACAGAGAGGACGGGATCCTGTGGATGTTGGAGGCATGCGACCTCAATGTGATGGCCATCCGCCGTGCCATGTGGCAGATGGAGCAGGCGGGATGGTTTCGCTATGTCAAGGGCTTTCTCTTCGGGAGGGCGCAAAGCGGCGTGCCCATGATGGGGCTGGATGCCTACCAGGCGGTGCTGGCTGTGGCTTCCAGGCATCAGGTTCCCGTGATCATGGATCTGGACATCGGACATATCAGCCCCATGATGCCCCTGGTGGTGGGAAGTATGGCGACAGTGACGCTGGAAGGAAACCATGTGAAAGTGGAGATGGAATACCGGTAGGCTGTGGAAGGGTTCCATATTATCGTACATTTGATATCGGTAATGGATAAAATTGATAGAGGCGGTCAATAAAGAAACAGATCAGGGACGGAAAAGAGGACACCTGATCTGTTTTTTGTATTTTGACTATTCAGGAAAGAGAACCGCAGGAGTTATAAAAGGATAAGGAACGCCAGGGCGGCTTTTGTAAGTCCTCTTGAAACTTCTCCTGCCATGTATCCGGCAGCTGCGGCATCTTTC
>CAMWSA010000389.1 GCA_947176785.1 uncultured Lachnospiraceae bacterium | reverse complement strand
TGATGGGGACAATAATAATAGTAATAACAACAATAACAACAGCAATGACAATACGAATGTTGGCAACAGTGATAACACCAGCATTCTTCCGGCAGCAGAACCCCGGCAGGACTTCATCATCTAGACAGTAGAGAGGGGAGACAGCCTGTGGAAGATTGCCGTTAAATTCTACGGCCAGGGCAGCAGTTGGAAAAGAATCTATGAGGACAATGCGGCGGTGATCAGGAATCCCGACAGGCTCTATGCAGGGCAGAAACTGATAATCCGCCTGAACGGCCCGGTGAAGCCCATGCCTGAAATGCCTGCTTTGATGCCTGATGCAGCAGTGCTGGAGGGAACATCCTACAAAGTGCAGAAGGGCGACAGACTCTGGACCATCGCCTGCAGGGCCTATGGAAGTGGTCGGTTCTGGAACATCATTTATGAGGCCAACAAGGATATCATAGCGGACCCGGAACGCATCCGAGAAAGCCAGGTTATCAATATTCCGCAGCGATAATTGGTGCGGCGGCATGCCGTTGGGACAGGGCGAAATGAGGTAATCATGAAAATAAAATTGGCAATTTTAGAGAAAGACGCAATATACCTGAACCGTCTGGAATCCGTTTTTAATGTAAAATACGCGGACAAGCTGGAAATCTATTCCTTCACGGACAGGGAGATCGCCCTGCAGGCGGTGCGGGAGAAAAAGATTGATGTATTCCTGGCAAACGGGGCGTTTGAGATTGAGGAGACAGAACTTCCGGGGAGCTGTGGCTTCGCCTTTCTGGTGGACACGGCGGATATAGAGACCATCCGGGACATTGTGGCCGTGTGTAAATTTCAGAAGGCGGAGATCATTTACCGCCAGGTGCTGGGATTATTTTCGGAGAAAGCAGCGGCGGTGACCGGGGTACATATGGAGGGAGACGGCAGCAAGGTGCTGGCCTATGTATCCGCGGGAGGAGGCACGGGAAGTTCCGTAGCCGCCGCTGCCTGTGCTTTGAATTTTGCCCAGAAGGGAAAGAAGGTATTATACCTGAATCTGGAGAAATTCGGCAGCGCGGATGTGTTTTTCCAGGCGGAGGGCAACACCGGCCTGGGAGATGTGATCTACGCCATCAAGAGCAAAAAAGGGAATCTTGCCATGAAGCTGGAGAGTACGGTCAAGTGTGATGCATCCGGTGTGTTTTTCTACTCGCCCACCGGGATGGCGCTGGATATTGCGGAACTCAGCGCCGACGAGATTCAGCAGATCATCAGTGTGTTGAAAATGTCGGGTGGCTATGACTACATTATTCTGGACTTGGATTTTTCCATAGATAAGAACATGCTAAAAATTCTGGATGAGTGCGTCACTATCGTGTTTGTGGCCGATGGCTCCCCGGTATCCAATGTGAAGCTGGAGCGGGTGGCAGCGTCTTTGAATGTGCTGGAGCAGCAGACGGACAGGAAGATCCTGATGCGCTGCGGGATATTGTATAACCGTTTCAGCAGCCAGACCTCCCAAAAGGCCCAGATCGGCGAGATCAAAGAGTTTGGCGGAATCAGCAGGTACGAGGGATTTGACATTCCAAGGCTTCTGCAGCAGATCAAGACGCAGCCGGTTTTTGACGCACTGGAGTAGGGGGACGGGAAGATGACTTTTGAAGCTGAGCAGCAATTTATAACGGATTGCAAGAAATACATATCGGAGAATTTTCCCTTAAGCAAACTTTCGGACGAAGAATTGCAGGAAAAGATTGAGGCAGTCTGTGACCAGCGGATGCAGGGACAGTATGTGTCCATAGAACAGCATGTGTCCATCGTGGAGCAGATATACAGTTCCATCCGGGGCTTTGGGCTGCTGGATACCATCATCAAGGATGACACCATCACCGAGGTTATGATTAATGGGCCGCAGGATATCTTTATTGAGCAGAACGGACATTTGTTTAAGCTGGAAAAACAGTTTGAGAGCGAGAAGCGGCTGGAGGATATCATTCAGAGGATCGTGGGACTGGCTGGACGGGAAGTGAACCAGGCCAATCCCATCTGCGATACCCGGCTGCCGGACGGTTCCCGTGTAAATGTGGTGCTGCCGCCGATAGCCCTGTGCGGTCCCACGCTGACCATCCGTAAGTTCTCCAAGATTCCCATGACGATCGAGAGGCTGATCAAGTACGAGTCCATTACCAGAGAGATTGCGGATAAGCTGGAACTGCTGGTCAGGGCAAAATACAATATTTTCATCTGCGGCGGCACAGGCTCCGGCAAGACCACTTTCCTCAATGCACTGTCCAACTATATCCCCAAGGATGAGCGCGTGATCACCATAGAGGACTCGGCGGAGTTGCAGATTGTGGGTGTGGAGAACCTGGTGAGGCTGGAGACCCGAAACGCCAATGCGGCGGGGGTGGGGCAGATCACGATCCGGGATCTGATCAAGTCTTCTCTGCGTATGAGACCGGAGCGCATCGTGGTAGGAGAGGTCCGCGGAGGCGAGGCGCTGGATATGCTGCAGGCCATGAATACAGGCCACGATGGTTCTCTGTCCACAGGCCATGCCAACTCCACCCAGGATATGCTCAGCCGTCTGGAGACCATGGTGCTGCAGGGCGCTCCGGGGCTTCCTTTGGAGGCTGTCCGGCAGCAGATTGCCTCGGCGGTGGATATCATTGTTCATCTGTCCAGGCTGCGTGACAAGTCCCGGAAAACCATGGAGATCACGGAAGTGGTAGGCTATAAGGATGGGCAGGTGGTTCTGAATCCCCTGTATGTGTTTGAGGAAGATGAAAAGAGTACCCTGGAGAAAGTATCCGGCAGCCTGAACCGCACGGAAAACAAGATGCAGAACGTGTTCAAGCTGCAGCTGTCGGGAATCAAGACAGAGATATGAGAGGTGTAAGTGTTTGGAGGATGCATATTCAGATGCTGATTGATACAGTATCACAGGTATAAGAGTAGTGTAATATATGGAAAAGAGGAAATCATGGCGAAAAAAGAGAAAAATCCAAAGGAGCCAAAGCAAAAGAAAATAAAGGAAAAGAAGTTCAAGGATCCTCAGTATTTTTATTCTGCCACCAATATACAGACTTTGAATTATAAGGTGTATCACATGAGTAAGATGGAGAAAATTCTGTATTTTCTGCTTGGCTTTGCAGTGGGAACTGCGGTGGGCTATCTGTTTTATGGAGGATTGGCAAAAGATGCTTACGGGGATCCCACCATGACAACCCATGTGCTGGATCTGCTGATATCCGGCACAGCAGGTATTGCCGCCGGCTGTGCTTTCCTTCCCATCCGGACAGATATGATTATGAAAGCCAGAACCAAGAAGCTTAAGTCTCAGTTCCGGGATATGCTGGAGGCATTCAACACATCTCTGGGGGCGGGCAAGAACGTGACAGACTCTTTTCGTTCGGTATATGAGGATTTGAAAGTGCAGTATGAGGAGGATGCCTATATTTTGAAGGAGTTGGAGGTCATTTTGTCCTGTATGGACAACAATGTGGATCTGGAGGTACCGCTGACGGATCTTGGAGCCAGGAGCGGAGTGGATGACATTGCCAGCTTTGCCAATGTGTTTAGAATCTGTTACCACAAGGGGGGCAATATGAAGGATACCATACGTAATACTCATGAGATCCTGAGTGATAAGATGGAGATTGCGGAGGAGATTGAAACCATTGTGTCAGGAGCCCGATCAGAGCAGTATCTGATGTTGATTATGCCGATTCTGCTGATTGGCATGATTAAATTGATGAGTGCTGATTTTGCGGCGAACTTCGCAACTCCTTCCGGAATCATTGCCACCACTGTTGGCCTTGCTATGTTCGTGTCCGCCTATTTGGTGGGGAGGGCCGTTCTGAATATTAAGGTATAATGAGTAAATGCTCTGCACTTATACTGGCTAACGCTAAGATTTTCCAATTTCCGCACAGCACATGCCGTATAATCGGGCAGCATGCGCTGTGCGGAAAGGAAAATCTAATCGATAGTGAGTATAACTCTTTTGATAAGAGTGTGCGCTAAAGCACATAAAATCAAGGCATAATGAGCATGGCTCTTCTGAGCGGAATGTGTGCTGAAG
>CAMWSA010000388.1 GCA_947176785.1 uncultured Lachnospiraceae bacterium | reverse complement strand
ATATTGATATGCTTGAAAAGATTGTACAGGCACCAACACGGATACATATGAGAATGGCGGCGAGGATGCTGATTCCCATTATAGATCAAAAGATAAGGGGCATCATATGAAAGAAGACGATTTCAAAACGAGAGGCAGAAAAGAGATTACGGACATGCTGTCACTATCCATTCAAAAACATATTAACACATATAACGACCCGCGGATTTACTGGGCAAGGGAAGTAACATTCGATTATGCGACAAGTAATGCCATCCGTGTAGATTTTATGAAATTCAGCCCGGTAAATAATACTGTATCTGGCATTGAAAAGGGGGACTTTTATTGTTATGAGGTTAAATCATCCATAGAGGATTTTCAATCAAAGAATGGTCATAACTTCATAGGCGATTATAATTATTATGTCATGCCAGAGGATGTGTTTGAGAAGGTCAGAAATGAGATCCCGTATTATGCCGGGGTGTTTGTGCCGGATGGAATAAATTATCATGGGGAATATTATAATCTGAAATCTGTCAAGAAAGCAAAGCGGAAGGACAGGGGCAGGCCGGTATCTGAAATGCTGCTGATGATGTTCCGGTCATGTGCAAGGGATATTGAAAGAAGGTGATGCAGATGGGGGAAATACGTCCTATATTCTTCAACACGGATATGGTACGGGCAATACTGGATGGAAGAAAACATACCACAAGAAGAATTGCAAATAGGATTCCGGTAGAGACGCATAGGGTAGAAGATTTGGAGGATGGTACATTTGAATGTCATTGGGGAGGATATCAGACTGATACAGGCATGTTTTGCGATGGTACCTGTACTGTATCGGCTTTGTACCAGATACGGGATATCCTGTATGTCAGGGAGACGTGGAATATCTGCAACATGGACATAGAAGATAACAGCATAACATTTATTTACAAGGCAGATGAACCAGCGGAAGAAAAAACAGCAAGAACAGTGAATGTTTCAGATGCGGTTTATGAAAAGTATGAATTAAGCATGGCCGAAAACAACCCAGAATGGCGTCCGTCTATACATATGCTAAAGGAAGCTGCACGCATCTGGCTGAAAGTTACGGATGTCAGAGTGGAACGGCTGCAGGATATTGATGACGACGGTATTGTTTCGGAAGGGCTTGAAATAGGGTGTGGGTAATAGAATTTGAACGGTGTAAAAAACCGGAGACAGGAGGAAAATAAAGTGGATAATGATTTGATTAGCAGGGGCGCTTTGCTGAAGACAATAAAGGAAAAAGTTCAACCTGATAAATATGGTACAGATAGCCATGTTCTTAATGTAATGGGGGCTGTAATTCACACAATAAGAACACAGCCTGTAGTCTGTCCTAAAAACAAAGAACAGGTAGCCGGGAGTAAAAAAGCATACAGTTTTGACAACGGAGACTATTCAGGGGTTTATGATACAGACGGTGAAGCCCTGCACGATGCATTAAGGGAGATTGAATACATCAGAAAGCATGAGCCGAAATGCACGCCTGGGCTGGTGTATATTGGCACCTGCGAATTTTTTAAGCCGTCATTGGCCGGACCCAGCTGGGATATTATTGAAGCAGTCTTGCAGCAAGCTTATGACGAAGGGCTTGAAGAATGGACAGACGGCTATCTGTCTGATATACCCAGAGAACAGCGTGAGGAACTGGAAGAAAGCCTTGAAAAAGTATTCCAGGAATGGATTGATAAATATAATCATCATGCAGCATTTTTCATTGTGAATTCTTATGATGTATATTCTTATGACAAGGATAAACATGAACTTTTCAAAGAAAGCCAGAGGAAAGAAAAGAGGATAGCAATGGGTGCGCTGGGATATAGGAATTTTTGCATGGCCTGTTGTTACAGCAGAAATGAAAACGGTGAAATGGTATGCAGAGGGGAACACAGCAGTTTTTACGGCCTTCCGGTTAAAAATGGGCTGAACGCACTGTGTATTAAAAAGAAGCTGGAAGGCCAGCAATTGAGAGATGGGGATAAGTTATGACATGTTCGATTTGCGGAAGAAAACTGAGCAGTCCTAAAAGCATAGAATTGGGATATGGTCCGGTTTGCTACGGGAAAGTGTCTGGCAGTTCAAAAGCAGCAAAGAAAGCAAAAACAGGCACATCCCATCCAGCACCGGAGATTCATTGTTACGATATTCCAGGGCAGATGGAGCTGAAAGACTATCTTGCGGATTTATAAGGAAAAGGAGAGTGCTTTCGCAACCCTCCAACAGACAGTTAGATTATAACATAATCTATTATAAATTGAAATAGAATCAGGAGGGCGATTGCATGAAAACAGACAACAAAAATATTGATGCGGGGAAGGTTGTGGCACTCAGATCGGCCGGCTGGAGAACAGAGAGGATTGCCGCTGAAATGGGGATTATGCCAGAAGCAGTGGAAGAAGCGCTACGCAATCATGCGGAAAAGCCAGCCCAGGAACAAAAACGCAAAGCAGAGGAGGAACCGAAACAGGAGAAGATCGTGTGTCTCTCAGCTACAGAACTGCGTGAAATATATGAGAAAGTGGCTGCGATTGGGGCAAGGGAGGCACTCAAGACATTTGAGCAGGAGCGGAAGAAGGAGTACAGCCGTCGGGCCGACAAACGGCTTCGCAATACAAAACTGCTCTTGCGTAATTATCACATGCTAAAGGAGCATGCTGAAAATTCCGTATTCGGTCGAACACAGATGGAAGAATCTGCATTTGATGTACTGGAATCCATGATGTCAATGTATGACAATGAGGTCATTATCGAAAGCATTAAGCGCAGCGCAACCAGGACGGCAGTAATTGTATCCCATATCGAAACAATGTTCGGGCTGTATGATGCATACTGTGATAAGTCACAGACAAGGGAGGTTGACATGAGGCGCTATGAAGTCGTATGGGATATGTATATGGCAGATGATGTTTTATCTGTAAAAGAGATAGCGAAAAAACAGCATATTTCAAAGGGATGTGTTTATGCTGACCTAAGAGTGGCTATTGAACGCCTGACAGCCTTGATTTTTGGCGTGGACGGATTGTACAGACGTTAAATCCCCCGTCTGAAAAAAATATGAATTGACATTATGATATATATGTGAGAAAATTGTATTTGTAAAATTCTAAATCGTATTTCGGTGGGAGCCTGCGGTTGTCAGGCTTCCTTTTTGTATGGGTTTATGGGAACCGGAGAGTTCGATTAGTAAGGTTTAGGAACAGTTTGCGTGTTTTATAGTTTCAGCACAGTTCATTATATCTGTATCCGCTTAATAATAATGCCCCACATTATTAACTAGAAAGGAATGTTATATGATGAATAGTTTTATAAGCTGGATTGGTGGAAAAAAACTGCTTAGAAGCAGGATTTTGGAAGAATTTCCTCAAAAGGGTTTCTTCCATCGTTATATAGAAGTCTTTGGCGGGGCCGGATGGATACTCTTTTCGGCAGAAAGACATGCAAAACTGGAGGTTTATAATGACATGAACGGAAATCTTGCGAATCTGTTTAAATGTACGAAATACCATCCGGAAGCGTTACAAAAAGAGTTGGCACTCATATTGACGTCAAGAGAACAATTTTTTGATGCAAAAGAGCAGTTAAAACTTAATGGTTTGACTGATATACAGAAGGCCGCAAGGTTCTTTATCTTAATAAAAGAAAGCTTTGGTTCAGATACGCAGACGTTTGGAGTGCGATCTAAGAATATGGCAAAAGCAGTAGATTATATATTAGAAATATCCAAAAGGCTTAGTATGGTTGTCATTGAAAACCTGGATTTTGAGCGTATTCTTAAAATATATGATAGAACAGATGCTTTATTCTATCTTGATCCGCCATATTATGAAGCGGAAAGGTATTATCAGGATAGATTTTTATCAGAGGATCATATAAGGCTTAAGGAAGCGTTAGAGCGGAGTAAAGGCAGATTTCTTTTATCGTATAATGATTGTGAATATATTCGGGAGCTATATAAAGAATATAAAATAATAGAGGTGGAAAGGTTACACAGTCTGATTCAGGGAAAGAAAAAGCCTAGGTATAAAGAATTGCTAATCAAAAATTATTGATTCCGCAGGACGATATAATATATCGAAA
>CAMWSA010000387.1 GCA_947176785.1 uncultured Lachnospiraceae bacterium | reverse complement strand
CAGCGATCTTTTTCGGTCACCCGCCCGACGCAGTCCCTCCAATCCGCCGTCCCCTTATGCGGAATTCCGCTCAAAGAATACCAACAATGGAGTTTTTGGAGTTTTCGGGACAAAATTTTCTTTCTGACCAGCCACCAGCCCCCCAGCGCCAACATTACCACAAAATAAGCCCTGCTGACCCAGGTGAGTCCCATCACTTTGATTCCGTTTTCCAGCATGATGCTCCACCGTTGATAAAACAGCTTGCTCATGCCCATCAGGGCCGTCGGAAACAGCAAAAACCAGCTGTAAAAGCCCAGATCCCCACTCACGCCGCTTTTTCTCCGCCGGCGGTAATGCCAGGCCAGCAAGGGCAACATGACTAACAGGCCGCAGACCGCAGTCCTCATGCACTTAGAAAAACTGTATTGACAGCAAAATATGCCGAAGCGCCGAAACAAATCCAGCCATTCATATATCCGCATCATTCCCACCACTCTACCCCATCTGCCCGCCCCTGCGGACAACCTAAGCCACGCTTTTCACTCAAGCCTTATCTTTCAGGCTCTCCACCAGGTTACTCAGATCCTCCAGCTGCTCCTTGCTGATCTCGGCCGACTGCAGAAAGCTGGCCACTGCCAGCGAGGCATTGCCGCCAAAATAGTTGCTGACAAAACGTCTGCTTTTCAGCCGCAGGCACTCCTCCTTAGTCCTGGCAGCCTGATAGTGATAGATCCTTGCATCCCTCTCATCTACCGTGTAGGTCAGCATCCCTTTAGCCAACAGACGATTAATCATAACCCTGATGGTCTTCTGGCTCACATCCGTCTTGCCCGTGAGCTGGCCGATAATCTCCGCCGCAGTCATAACTCCCTCATGTGCCCACAACACCTCCATCACCAGCCATTCGTTTTCACTGGGTGTAATCTCTCCCATATTTTTCCCTTTCTACTATTTACAGTTCTGTTTGTTCCCTGCAGGCACACAAGCCAATGACAAATATCCGGCCTCTGCCAATGCCCCTATTCCCATCCCTGCGCTAAACACACATTCCTTAACCCGGATAAACCGGGATCATAACATTCCCTATCTCCTCCTGCCAGCCCCCTTTTTATGGGTAGCAGGGCACAGGAAAAGAATTTTTCTATATATGCCCCGCATCACAATCTTGCCAATTTGAACAGGAAATCTTTGTCAGCTGTCTAAATGAATATGATCCATAAAAAATATAAATTTCCCATACGCCTGTATATTGTATATCGGTTTCTTTTCATAATTCATTTATAGCTGTAAATGAATTCACCGTCTCCTACACTTCCGTCTCAAAGGCCCTGTGCGAAGCTCCAATTATACATTTCGCAGCAAACACTCCTTTCCTTAAAAACAGCGCGCATAGACCAGGCGGGAAAGCAGGCCGCCCGTCGGGTGAAAAAAAAGACAGCCCGCTATATGACAAGCCGGTTCAGGCTGTCATATAGCGGCACTGTCTATGCTGCCGGAAAAAGGATATTTCCGCATCGTTGGACTGCCCGGGGGATCTGCACCTGCTCCATGGCGGCATATATGCTGCGGACATTTCTGTAACATACGGTTCCCTGAACCGGCAAGGCCGGGCACAGGCGTTATACTTATGGCGATTTTCAATCCTAATAGTGTACCTGCGCTGCATTAAAGGCCATTCAACTTTATAGCCCCCCGTCCCAATTCAAAGCGCTTACAGTGAAACTGCACCGTCCTTCTCTCCTCTGTCTGAGTGGATCTGATTTCCACGGTTATCTCGTCTCCGTCCCGGTACAGGCCATAGATTTCCTCCCCGGGCAGACTCACGGTTCCCCTCTTTGCCTGTTCCTGGGGCAGAAAAGCCAACAGCCCATCTTGAAGACTGTAGATTTCATTATCCAATGCGTAGATAATGGTGGATAGCCTGCTCTCTCTGTTTCCCTCCCACAATGCCTGTTTCTCATCCCGGTTGCTCCAGGTGAGGCACGTGCCCACGAGGTGGCACACCCACTCTCCCCCGGCAGGATCATAAAAACTGTAAGTGCTGTGGTTGGGGTTCATATGACTCTCCACAATCCAGATACCTTCCACACACTGCAGTCCCATAATGGCGTTTACAGAGGTATTTCCAAAGGGACACTCCATTATCCCATCCCCATAACGGCACTCGGTCATCACCTGGCCAAGATCATAAGTCGTACCGTCTATGGTAATCCGGGGAGCAGCCTCCCGTCCATCATAAGAGACAATACTGACCCCCTGCCCATTTGCCCCAAATAGCCGCACAGCTTCCCGCCATTCACCCACGCCTTTTACAGTACCCTGCTTTTCCCCAAATACTGGCCTCTGTTCATCAGTTGGGGCTTCCTCATAGATCGGCCTCCGCACATACACCAGGTCTTCCAGGGTTTCACTGGCGCTTTTCAGATAGCCAAATACCTGCTCGCCGTCTTTCTCAAATACCAGGCCATGACAGGAACGAAATCCCTGTTCCCATTCATTCCGTTCCACTTCTGCCACCGGCACTGCCCTGCATTCAGCCAACTCCTCCCCTGTCAGCCAGGAAAACTCGATTTCCGCACAGGAATCCTCCGACCGCCCCAGATTCCAGGAAACAATCCGCAGCCTGCCGTCGGTCAAATCATACACATAGCTGCAAATCTCATGCCCCTGTTCTCCCTGATCCAGACCTTTGATGGATACAACCGGCTCCCCGCCTGAGGTTAGTCTATGCCAGGAACCTGTATAGTCCTGGCCGCTGCTCTCCTCCTCGCCAATACCGCTCAGAGGATAAAAATACACCCTTAAGCCATCCCTGCTGACCAATACCTGGCAGGCGTTGTCACCCTGCGTATCCCCGCAGCCGAGAGCCCGCAAATCCACCGCACCTATGGTTTCCCCCGCAGACACAGAATACACATACAGGCCGAAATATCCGTGGAAGATTACTTTGTCCTCATCCACATAGTCCAATATGGCACTATCCGCCCCCAGAAGTGTATTCTCTGCCATGACAGGCACAGGGCAGGATATGGTGATGTCGCGCCTGGATATTTTATCTGCGGCCTCCGTATCGTTCCTGGATACTCCCTGCTCCGCCCCGTCCATACTCACCTCTGAAGGGGTTCCTTCCTCCGCCCCGTCCATACTCGCCTCTGATGGAAATCTCTCCTCCTCGTCCATACTTGCCTTTGAGGGGAGGCCCTCCTCCGCCACTGCCGCCTGGGGACTGGCCAGCAGAACTGCCGCCAGTACCCCTGTCACTACCACCGCTGCAATGGCAACAGCAGAAGCCGCTTTCCTATATCTCATGATATGCTTAATCCGCCCCCTGGTATCTCCCTCTCCAAAAGCCAGCGGTGCTGCCGTCGGATAATACAGCCCGCAGCTCAGCTGCAGCAGGCTGTCCGCATATTCTCCCCGGCAGTCCCCATCCATTCGGCGCAGCACTGCCTCGTCACAGGACATTTCCATATCCCGGCCCATCAGGATAAAGCCCGCCCATACCAGGGGATGAAACCAATACAGACAGGTGAGCAGATAGGCCCCCAGTTTAAATAGATAGTCCCTGCGCCGAATGTGAATCTTCTCATGGGCAATCACATAGGGATAGTTTTTGTCCGCCATATTCGAGGGCAAATAGATTTTGGGAGATCTGAAGCCCAGCGTAAAGGGCGTCTCAATGCCATCCGCCAGATAAATCCCATCCCCCCAGCCCTCCAGGCGAAGACTGCAGCGGAGTAACCTTTTCAATTTAAAATAGGAAAACAGGCCATATCCCATCAGCAGAATGCTGCCCGTAATCCATATACCCACAATAGCAATCCATGGGGAAAGTTGCCAAAGGCCGGTATCCTCCGCCAGCGAAACAGACTGTCCTTTCGCTGTTGCCACAGTTCCGCCACTCCGCCCTTTTCCAGGAATATCCTGGCTCTCATGCATGTTCTGCCTTTCCACAGGAATATCCTGGCCCTCAAACAGGTTCCACCTTTCCCCGGAAAGTTCCTGACTCTCAAGCATATTCTGGAGTACTAACGCCATATCCGGGCCCACAAGACGGGTCCGCATTTCCAAGGAAGGTTGCTGACTGTAAAGCAAATTCGTGGGTG
>CAMWSA010000386.1 GCA_947176785.1 uncultured Lachnospiraceae bacterium | reverse complement strand
TACTGTGTCCTCATGGCCGCAGGCCCGTCGCAGGCCAGCAGATAGTAATTCTCTTCCCGCCAGATCAGTTCCCAGGGGCTGACCCGGTAGAGCTGCCCCTGTCTGCGGGGCACCAGCTGCCCCTTTTCATTCCACTCCAGATACCGGAAAGTGATCTGGTGGTTGCCCTGGATTGCCCGGTGCAGGGTGTCAATACAGTAATAGACTCTTTCGTTCTCCGCCTTGACACGGCCCACCACATGGACCTGGCGCCGGAGCTTCCCCGCGTCATGGCGGCTGGCCAGCTTTTCCAGTTTACCGATGAGTTCCCGCGACTTTTTGGTGGTGATGAACCTGGAGGACTGCACCGCGTCTACCAAAAGCTTCAACTCCGCCAGTTCAAACGCCCTGCCCGCCATATAATAGCCGCCGCCCTGCCTGCTCTGTACCTGCAGAATATCATAGCCAAATTGTTGCAGACAGGATATGTCGTCATAGATGCTCTTCCGCTCGCTGTGGATTCCCAGCCCCTCCAGGCGGCTGATCAATTCCGGCGTGCTGATGGGATGCCCTTCGTCTGTATCCTCTGCCAATATTTTTGCCAGATACAGCAGTTTTAATTTCTGTCCCGATGTCCTTGCCATATGCCTGTAATAACTCCTGTCCGAATTGGTTTAATGACACCAAAAAAGTAGCCTGGCCGGACATATGTCTCTGGTCAGGCTATAGTCGTCGTATGCAAAATTACACATATACGCAGGAAGGATCGGCTTTTCCGGTATATATGCCCAAAACCTCATAAACCTGCTGCAGCACCGATATCTCGTAATCGGCATTGTAGGTATAGCCGCAGGGACGTTCCTGCGGATTATACCAGCAGGTCCGTATCCCGGCCTGTATGCCACCCAGAATATCACTGGTCATGGAGTCTCCAATGATCAATATCCTGTCTCTGTCCTTTTCCTCCAGTTGTTCCAGACAATAGTCAAAAAACACTTTGCTGGGCTTGGCATGGCCCACGGCTTCGGAGATAAACACCCCGTCCATGACCTCCGATAGGCCCGAAAGCTTCAGTTTGCTCTTCTGAGTGGCCGTCACGCCGTTGGTCACCACATACTGTCTGAAGTGGCCCCGCAGCGATTTTACCACTGTCAGCGCGTCATCCCGGTAGGCGTAGATCTGGCCCAATCCAGTCTGATATTCCTTCCGGAAAGCCTCCACATCCATTTCCTCCAGCCCATACTCGGAAAAAAAATCCCGAAACCTGCCGACCAGAAGTTCCTCTTTGGACACCTCTCCCCGCTCCAGCCTCTTCCAGTAACCGTCATTGATCTGGCTGTAGCGACGGATCATCTCCTCCGTGAGAGGTTTTCCGACGGTGCAGAAGCATTTCTGCAATGCGCCCCGCATGGAATAGTCAAAATCCAGCAGAGTCCCGTCCACATCCCACAAAAGGGTGGTAAAATCCGGTTTATTCTTCCCCTGCATGCCCGGCTCCCGCAGGTTCTGCCTGATTCTTTTTCTTGCGCATGGTAATACCGATAAAGATTGCAACCCCGGCCACCGCCGCGATCACTGCCATAAGCAACAGATAAGATAAGAACGAATTAAAAAAAGCTACCATAACAAAAGCGCCTCCTGATTAAATAATTCCACTGCCCTCCCGTCAATGAAGGGAAAGCTCTCTTTTGACTGCAAAGAATATTATAGCAATACTTACCGGTTCCCGTCAAGACAGTTTCCAGATTCCCTGCCGCAGAAATCCTTCGGCCTGGCGTTGGGCCTTCTGTATAATGGACTGGTCGTAGCCCATGATCTCCAGAAGCCGGATGGCATTACGGCTGCCCACCCTGCCCTTCCGCAGAGTATAGTTAAAGAGAATGTCCCCTTCCCGGATCTCCTCCTCAAAGTGATAGTTGTCATACAGCCCGGCCAAAAGCTCCGTCAATTCAATGTCATGGGTGGCGGCAAAACATTGAATTCCCTCTCCCGTCAGGCTGACCAGGATCTGCGTGGCCGCTGCGATCCGCTCCACCGTATTGGTCCCCCGCAGCACCTCGTCCACAAAGCACAGAACCGGCCTGGGGCTGTCTTCCCCTCGGGCATCCAGGATCCTTTTCAGGGACTTGATTTCCACAATATAATAACTTTCCCCGCTCTCCAGGTCATCTCGAAGGGACATGGAGGAATAGATTCGATACATGGGGGCACGGTAATGATCCGCCAGTACCATGTTCAGGGTCTGGGCCATCAGGGCCCCCAGCGCCACGGTTTTCAAAAAGGTGGATTTGCCGGAGGCATTGGAGCCGGTGAGCAGCACTCCCCGGTTGGCGGAGATGCTGTTTTTTACGGGCCGATCTATCAGCGGATGGTACAGCTGCTCCGCAGACAGAGTATCCCCCTGCAGCTCCGGCCTGCACCAGGCGGAGCCTTCCGCATCCAGGCTGGCCCGGTACATTGCAATGCTGACAGCCGATTCCAGATATCCCAGAGTGGTGATCAGCTGGTCAACCTCCTCCCCGTGCATGCTGATCTCCCGCAGCATACGGTTAAAGAAGATCAAGTCCACATGAAACGCCATCCGCACATAGTCCAGCAGGATATCCAAGGGACTCCCTCCCGTGGTGTTGCCCGCCTTGGAAAACACCCAGAAAGCCCCTCTCTGGGATCTGCTGAGTGCTTTTTTTCCCTGGATCAGCCGCTGGTTTTCCCGCTCGCACACAGGAAACCTCAGAGCAGCTGTCTCCTGTGCCCCTGTGAGCAGTCGGGCGATATAGGCCAGGCTGGTGATATAGGGCTCAATTTCCCGCTTGATTCCCATGTAGGTCATGATATTATACACCATCAAAATGGCAATGGCCGCCAACCCCACCGGCAGCTGGAGAAACAACAGCAAAACGGCCGGAAGATACAACAGATTGACAATGGTGTCCCTGGCATTGGATCTGTCTCCCAGTGTGCGCAGATATTCCAGATAGTCATACAGGGAAAATTTCCCGGTGCTTCCCATATTTCGCATCAGCTTCTGAAAAGCCACGCGCTGATCCGGATGCTCCATAAAATAAGTGACCACATTGTCAAAGTACGCCAGTTCTTCCCCGGATCGGGCCGGGGTGCGCAGCATATGATACAGTACTTCCTCGCCGCTGGAGGATATGGTATAGTTCAGCCTCATGAACACCTGATCCATGGACAGGTCATCCCAGGTGATATCATCAATCTGCCCCGGCTCCCTGTGATGCTCATAGTATCCGGGAATCCGCACAAATCGCTCCACCTTGTATTCCTTGTCCGGGCGCTTCCCGTAACTCTCATAGAGCTTTTTCTCAAACCGCGCCTTCTCTCTTTTGTCAGCCAGTACTCCCTGCCCCGCCAAAAACAGGACAATCAGCCCCATGGCCCCCCAAAATATCAAATATTCCATCTGCCTGCCTCTCTGTCAAAAAGAGGGCAGACATAAACACTGCCCTCTTTCCATTGCTTCCTATACTCACGAACGGTAAGCTTTTCCTCTCCTGCCCGTCGCCCGTTGTCTGATTATGCAGCATATGACGCGCAGGAATGGGAAAACCCTGGCGTTTGTGTGTTTAACAATTCAGGGTAATCCTATACCACCAGGAAGAATTTCACCAGGAAGATTGCGGAAATCACATAGGTCAATATGGATACGTCCTTCGCTTTTCCGGTAAATACTTTGATAACGGTATAGGAAATCAGCCCCAGGCCGATTGCGTGTCCGATGGAACCGGAGACCGGCATGGAAATCAACATGATTGCCACGGGCAGAACCTGAGCGATATCGCCAAAGTTGATGTTCTTCAGTCCGGTAATCATCAGTACGCCCACATAAATCAACGCTGCGGAAGTAGCCGCTGCGGGGATGATTGCTGCGATAGGTGCGATAAATACGCAGGCCAGGAATACAATGCCCGTAGTCAGGGCGGTCAGCCCGGTACGTCCGCCTGCCTCCACGCCGGAAGCGGATTCCACAAAAGTAGTTACCGTGGAAGTGCCCGTCAGAGAGCCGGCCACAGTGCCGACGGCATCCGCCAGCAGGGCTTCCTTCATCCTGGGCATCCTGCCGTTTTTATCCAGCATTCCCGCACGGCTGGCAG
>CAMWSA010000385.1 GCA_947176785.1 uncultured Lachnospiraceae bacterium | reverse complement strand
TGTGCTTTCCGGAAACATGCTGTTTTTAGTTCCGCAGGTTTCCTGCAAGCACACAAACCCGGAGAGCAACTTCCGGCCGCTCCGGCGTCCGGAGCTTGCTCAGTGTGCTTTCCGGAAACATGCTGTTTTTAGTTCCGCAGGTTTCCTGCAAGCACACACAAAAAAGCCCCTGCAAGCCTCCTGGCCTGCAAAGGGCGCTGTCGCACGTTACCACCTTTGTTCACAGGCACCTCACAATGCCTGCCTCTGTGACTTCCTTATAAAGCCCTATCCGCTAACGGGGATAAACCGTGACTCCCTACTACCCGCTCCGACACAATGGTAAGTTCCGCAGGCAGTCTCTGTGCCGGCTGCCAGCAGGTCGGATTATTACAGTTCTTTCAGGAACCGGCTCGGAAGCTACCTTCGAGATGCCTTCCTTCAAGCAGCCTCCCAGCGTGTCTCCACAGCCGCCCTCTCTGGCAAGGGGTCATCCCTACTCCTCTTCGTCTCTGCCTTTGTCTGCGTAGTATCTTATACTGACGGACAGTTCGATTTTCCCTCCCGCCCGGCGCATGGTACCTGATTATGCAGCATATGCCGAACAGGAATCGGTAAATCTTATCGTTCGTCAGTATAAATCAATGGAGGGGCATTTGTCAAGAATTTCTTCCGGTTTCCTGATCGTATTTTCCGGCCCTCCCAGTCTGGCATATTGTTACCTTTTTCCCAACGGGATATTGTTCTGTTTGATATTTTTTCGGCTGCCTAAACAATTTCGATTTTGATCTGCCTGCATGCCGACTACTACGGAATCCCTCTCATTCCTCATATCAAAGAACATAAATTTTAAAATTTGGTACCAAAATAGCATTTTTTATTAAGACACGTATATTTAAACTTGCTATAATAGATAAGAGTGCAAGGAGGATATATAATGAGAGATCAAAAAGAAGTTGTTAAAAAAGTCATAGATTATATCGAGAAGAATTTAGAGAAAGAAATCACCTTAGATAATATAGCAAAAAATATTGGTTATTCCAAATTCTATCTTAATCGTATTTTTACAGAGTATACAGGAATTACCATGTATAAATATTTACAAAATCGCAGGCTCACTGTTGCTGCTGAAAAATTGGTAAAAACGGATAAGCCAATAATGCAAATTGCGTTTGAAGCTGGATATGATACACAACAATCATTTTCGTTTGCTTTAAAGCAAATATATTTATATCCACCTAAAATTTATAGGAATATTGGATGCTTTATGCCAAAACAAAACAGAATTTCTATGTGTAGTTCTTATATTTCTAGTTATAAATTTTTTGTACAAATCAAGGAGATTGCTGCATGAGTACGATACCTTATGTTGTTGAACAAACAAGTCATGGAGAAAGAAGTTATGATATTTTTTCACGGTTGCTATCGGACAGAATCGTTTTTTTAGGGGAAGAAGTAAGCGATATGTCAGCCAGTCTGATTATTGCTCAAATGTTGTTTTTAGAAGCACAAGACCCCGAAAAAGATATACAGTTATATATAAACAGTCCCGGAGGTTCTGTATCAGCCGGTTTTGCTATTTATGATACAATGCAATATATAAAATGTGATGTTTCAACTATTTGTATTGGTCTTGCCGCCAGCTTTGGAGCTTTTTTATTAGCTGGTGGAACGAAAGGAAAACGTATCGCTTTGCCAAACGCAGAAATAATGATACACCAACCAGCAATTCACGGAAATGGCATTCAGGGACAGGCAACAGATATAAAAATAACATCCGACCATATACAAAAAAGCAAAGAACGCCTAAACTCTATTTTAGCAGGGAATACTGGAAAAAGCATTGAGGAAATTGTCCTTGCAACAGAACGTGATAATTATATGTCAGCAACGGAGGCAATGGATTTTGGGTTAATTGATAAAATCATAGATAAGCGTTGAAATGTTAGAACAAAAAGCTAACAAACTTGTAAAAGTTTAGGTTTGTTAGCTTTTTATATGTGAATGAAACGACCGTCATTGTCAAATCCTATTTGATTTCAAAGGGCAACAATTTAAACTCTTGCAGCTCTCTGAATTATAAATGCAACCGTAAACACCATGTCCCTTCCCATGTGGGAGAAACGAGAAATCATTTTCCTTTACTTTTTCGGGGATTACACACAGCGGGAAATCGGGGAAATGTACGGACGCTGCCGGAGTACGACCAAGTATCAAATCCGCAGGACTTTACAGCTCCTAGAAGAAATCCCAACGGGCTACAAGGAAATATCCTTTGTCTGCCTCAGACCTGACGGCGCATACGAATCACCGAGTACAGTGGGGATTATGTGCAGGACGGCAAGTAAAAAGGTTGAGGGGTTGGAGGATTTTCATTTCCATATGCTCCGACACACATTTACCAGCAACCTGCTCTCTAACGGGGCAGCACCAAAGGATGTGCAGGAGTTACTCGGACACGCCGATGTAAGTACCACGATGAACATTTACGCTCACGCTACAAGGGAGGCGAAGCGTACTTCCGCAAGACTGCTGGATAAGGTGGTCGGCGGAGAATAAAAAAATTGCCCTTGTTTCGGCTCGTAAGGGCAAAAACAAGGGCAGATACATAAGGCTTGAGCATTGGACAGGCGAAACACCTTGAAAATACAGGATTGATAGAGGATTGAATAGATAAATCGGAAGTTGTTTCTTTGCACATTCGCTACTTTATCACTTTAGGAATGTATTTTGATGGTTTTGCAATAAATAACAAATATATTCCGCATATCAGTTTAACCATCGCATCTGCAATGCAAATAACTGAAGCTGGTATGCCCGTAAAAATATAACCCATTGTTGCGATAACCATACATACAATCCCCAACACTACCATACTCCAACCATGTACAAAAAACCACAAGAAGAAATGTATTGATGTTGCCATCAGTACACCAAGCCATATCTGTCTCCAATGCCATCCGGGGATAAATGGGCCAGCAATACAAAACATTAATATAAACAACGTAGCAATCGAAAAATAAATCATCTTTATCTGCTTTTTAGAAATATCTCCTTGAGAAAGTTTTTCTCTCACTTTTTTGTTTACGTTGACTCCAAAAAAGCAGGCATAATAACCTATCAGAAACACAAACGGATTAACAAAAAATTCACCGCCACAAATGACAGCTACTATTAGTACAATTCCAATAAGAATCAACCATAAACCACATTGTTTTTTGTGGTTAAATTCCAATATTTCTTTCATTTCGTTCCTCCTGTAAATTTCGATTTATTCTTGCCTTTTCATCAGTCGTTTTTTGAAGGCTCTAATCCTCGCACCATAGCGGCTTGAATATAGCAAACCCACCAAAAGCATTCCAACTGCAAATCCCTGTACAATATCCAGTCCACCCATAACTGTCGGATTATCATAAAGGCTTGTTCCTTTAATGATAGTGTAGGCTAATACTAAAAGCATTGCTATCCCATTGCATATCCGTACACGCTTATTGCATCGTTCCGCTTCTGCGTTTGTATAATCCACTGCCCGCAATACAGTTTCTTTCATTTCTTTATCCATTTTCTCGCTTTTCCTTTCTCCATTTAGAATTTCCCGTAAGTCAACTTCATAATAATCTGATATTTCAATCAAAATATCTAAGTCCGGCATATTTTTGCCATTCTCCCAACGGGATATTGTTCTGTTTGATACATTAAATTTTTCTGCAATCTGTTCTTGGGTAAGTCCTTTTTGCTTACGGAGTTCTTTTAAGAATTTTCCGATTTTTTCTTGGTTCATGCTTTTCCTCCTTTCAGAAAAATCCTATCAAAACTGCCCGATAAAAAACAGGACACAAAGCGAGAAATGCCTTTTTTTATTACCCGACAAGGTATGTCTACCAATGCTCATTAGTGCATATGCTCTAATTTACCACCAAATCGGGATTTAGTAACTACTTAATATCAAAATTTTCTGTTTTCAAATCACAATAATATCTACCACTTGTAGCGGTAAACTTTAAAACACAATAATCTGGGTCAGTTACACCTTTTTTGTAAAACATTGTATCGCCCTTTTTCCAAATCATGTTTTTAGTTTCTTGGTCTGTTAAGACTTCCATTTTACCTTTTAACAT
>CAMWSA010000384.1 GCA_947176785.1 uncultured Lachnospiraceae bacterium | reverse complement strand
GCATATCGCTGGCTTTGCCTGCGATACTGCGTTGATCGGTATTTGGAAGCGGAACCTCCAAACTTACCTTGACATGCATATCGCTGGCTTTGCCTGTGGTATTACACCATTCGGTATTTGGATGCATACATCCGAATTTAATTCTCCTCCGCCGCAATCACTGCGTCAATATCTACAGAAACCACATCTGCGTCGCTGTCCTCATCTCTTGCCGTATCAGGAGCGCTTAATGCCTTGATGCTCAAGGAAATCTTCCTGTCAGCCTCGTTGAAGTCAACAATCTTGGCAGTTACTTCCTCGCCCACACTCAGCACATCGGAGGGCTTGTCAATATGCTCCCTGGAAATCTGGGACACATGCAGCAGAGCGTCCACGCCGGGCTCCAATTCCACAAACGCACCGAAGTCGGTCATCCTTGCAACCCTGCCGGTCACCACATTGCCCACGGCAAATTTGTCAGCCGCATCCTTCCAGGGGTTGGCATCATCAAATTTCAGGGACAAGGCAATCTTACTGCCGTTGATCTCCTTGATCAGAACAGTCAGCTGCTGTCCTACCTTAAATACCTTCTTGGGATGCTCTACCCTGCCCCAGGACATCTCAGAGATATGCAGCAGACCGTCCGCGCCGCCCAGATCAACGAACGCACCGAAATCCGTAACATTCTTCACGACACCGTCCACAATGTCGCCCTCATGTATCCTTGCAAACAACTCTTTCTGTAATTCTGCCTTCTGCGCCGCAATCAGCTGTCTGCGGTCACCGATATATCTTCTCCTCTTGGGATTGTACTCGCTGATCACAAACTCAATCTCCTGACCCGCATACTTATTCAGATCCTTCTCATAAGTATCGGATACCAGGCTTGCGGGGATAAAGATCCTCACTTCGTCAACTACTACGCTGAGGCCCCCTTCCAGTACCTGCGTCACGGTCGCCTTCAACACTTCCCTGTTGTTATAGGCCTCCTCGATGCGCTTGTTGCCTCTGTCCGCCGCCAGACGCTTGTAGGTCAGGACTACCTGTCCCTCCCCGTCATTTACCTTCAGAACCTTGACCTCCATGGTGTCGCCAACTTTAGCAACAGTGGTAAGATCCAGGCTCTGGTCATTGGAGTATTCACTCTTGGTGAGAATACCGTCTGACTTGTATCCGATGTTCAGAACGATCTCGTCCGGCTTCACATCGATGACAGTGCCTTCAACTACCTCTCCTGCATGTATTGTTTTTAATGATTCTTCCAGCATTTGTTCAAAAGTTAATTCTGACATAATTTTGAACCTCCTCTATTAATTTATTTGGGGTGGAAGCCCCTGCAGTAATGCCCACCAGTCGAGCTGATTTAGGTAGTTCTAAATGCAAGTCATCCAGTGTCTGTATAAAATAGGTATTATCACACACTTCCCGGCAGATTTCGTAGAGCTTTGCGGCATTGGAACTGTGTTTACCTCCTATTACGATCATTGCGTCAGCATTCGCTGCTACTTCCCGTGTCTCCCTCTGCCTGTCCTCTGTGGCATTGCAGATGGTGTTCACAATACTTACATTGTAACCTTTTTTCTTAAGAATTTCAACTATAGTTTGAAATTTATTGTAATTAAATGTCGTTTGGGCCACTACAGTGAGCTTTTTCCCCTCCGGCGGCACATATTTTTCGGCCTCTTCAAGGGTCTCCAGCACATCCACCGGGCCGTTGCACCATCCCACGATTCCCTGTATCTCGGGATGCGCAGGGCTTCCCACCACCAGGATATGCTCTCCCTGGCCGCTTTTTTTCTCCACGGTCCTGTGAATTCTCTTGACAAAGGGGCAGGTGGTGTCAATGACCTCCCAGCCCTTTTGCTCCATGCACTGCTGCACTTCCCGGGGCACGCCGTGGGCCCTGATGATCACCGTGACCGCCTTAGGGTCCGTAAGTTTTTCCGGTTCCGGCAGCTGTTCCAGTTCCTGACGGCCCTCGATGACCCGCACCCCCTGCCCTGCCAACTCCTTCACCACTTCCTCATTGTTCACGATAGGGCCATAGGTATATATAGTTTTCCCCGTTTGTATCTGCTCATACACAATATCCACCGCGCGTTTCACGCCAAAGCAAAAACCTGCGCCGGCTACCAGCCTGATCTCCATATCCGCCTTTGCCCCCTATCTTTTGCAAAGTTCCAGGATTCTCTCAATGACCTGCCCGGGCGTCATGTCCGAACTGTCCACCAGCACGGCATCCTCCGCCTGGCGCAGGGGGCTGATCTCCCGGTGCATATCCCGGTAGTCCCTCTCCTCCATATCCGCCTGGATCTGAGCCAGGTCACACGCCTGCCCCCTGGCGGTCAGTTCGTCATAGCGGCGTCTGGCGCGGACGGCGCTGCTGGCGGTCAAATAAATTTTCACATCCGCATTCGGCAGGACACAGGTGCCGATGTCCCGGCCATCCATAATGCAGTCCTCTGTGGCCGCAAGTTCCTTTTGCAGGGCGGTAATGCGTCTGCGCACAGGGAGAAGCCCGCTGATCCTTGAGGTGACGGCCCCCACCTCCTCCGTACGGATATAGGCATTGACGTTCTCCCCGTTCAGACAGACCACCTGCACCCCATTCTCATATTTCAGTGTGATATTGGCCTCGTCACAGTGGGCGATCACCGCCTGCTCATCCTCCGGATTAATCCCCTGACGCAGCATATGCAGTCCCATTCCCCTGTACATTGCTCCCGTGTCCACATAGATGATATTCAGTTCTTTTGCCACGGCCTTTGCGATGGTGCTTTTGCCGGCTCCGGCAGGTCCATCCACAGCAATATTATAACTCATATATTGTTCCTTTCTTATTTATTCTCACAAACGGCCCGGTTTCCTTTCCTGACCTGGACAAACCAGAACCAGCACCACAATTTTGCCACTCCGGGCAGGAAATTGTTGTTAAGCGACCGGCCTATTATCCGCTTATGATTAGGGTGTCAAAAGGTTAAATTTTGAAATTCTCACTGTCATATTGCATAAAAATCCGTATCCAATAATCACTTATAGAGTGCTTTAGTATTCGATTTTTTGTAATAATTGCACAAGCCATTTTGACCAGATATCCTTTTGACACCTTAATCCGCTTATGGAATTATGAAGCGCAGGAATTGGGAAATCTTAGCATTTGTGAGAGCATCCCGCATCCGCAGCGGCACTGGCTCCTGCCAGATGTCCTGTGGACCAGGCAATCTGCAGATTATAGCCCCCGGTCAGCGCATCCAGATCCAGGAGTTCCCCCGCAAAGTACAGACCCTGTATCTTCCTGGACTCCATAGTGGAGGGATTTACGTCCCGGACGGCTACGCCGCCCTTGGTAATGACCGCCTCCTCAAAACCTCTTACGCCGATTACCGTCATGGGCAGGGCTTTGATCAGTCTCACAAAAGCCCTGCGCTCCTCCCGGGTGATCTCATGCACCGGCTTTTCCGGAGGAATGCCCGACAGGCGGATCATGACCGGAATCAGCCTGGCCGGAAACAGATGCCCCAAAGCATTCTTAAACTGCCTGTTTTTACTCTCTTCAAAATCCCGCAGCACACGCTTGTCCAGCTGCTGCTCATCAAGGGCGGGCTTTAAGTCTACAGACAGCCTGGCCTCCCCCTTGCATTTTGCCACATAATAGCTGCTGGCACTCAGAACCAGAGGGCCGCTGACACCGAAGTGGGTGAACAGCATCTCTCCAAAGCCGCCGTATATCTCCCTTCCTGCGCTGCACAGGCTCAGAGAGACATTGCGCAGGGATACCCCCATCAATTCCCTGCACCACTCTTCCCTGATACAAAAGGGCACCAGTGCGGGCCTGCACTCTATCATACCATGTCCTGACTCTTTTGCCAAGAGATAACCTTCTCCGGTGGAGCCGGTGCCGGCATAGGACAGTCCGCCGGTTGCCAGGATCACCCTGTCAGCCTCCAGACGCTTTCCGTCTGACAGCTGCACGCCCCGTATCTTTCCGGTCACGGTGTTTTTCCCTTTTCCTTTTTCTTCTGCATATGCGTCAGGAAAACCCTGCTTCCCCCTCTCCCCCTGCCCTCCGCCGTCCGGACTTCCGGAGGATTTCTCCCCCCACAGTGATTTTTCGTTTGTGCGC
>CAMWSA010000383.1 GCA_947176785.1 uncultured Lachnospiraceae bacterium | reverse complement strand
AAACTATCTCTGCGTCAACTGCTTCTGCTCCGTTAGCAATTTCCTGCTCGGACTCGAAAATGGCTTGGTCGATGCGGTTTATTCTCGCAAATTTATCATACAATTCACTACTCATTACAACCAAGTCGCTATATCCATTTTTGGTAATAAAAATTGGCTCCTGTTCCTTGTGTGCGATATTGGAAATCTCGATTGTGTTGCGTAAATCTTTAATAGGCATAATAAGCGGCATAATGCTTCACTCCTTTCTTTGACACAATTATAGCATAATTATGTCCGTTCGGCAATAAAAAATGCAACGTGATGTAAATTTTCTGCCCTGTCCGTATTGATTTACTCTGCTGTAGTAAAAACTCGCAAATTTTGTGTTTGCGGGCTTTTTATGACCACCTCAAGCGGCCTTTACACTCCCCGAGTAGGGTTCGAACCTAATAGGTATGACCCCATAGATGCGATAAATACGGGAGCTTTAGAAATTATGGGCAAATTATACAGCACTCCCCTATAATTCTATGTACAGGCCACTGCCAAGTACAAACACGAAAGGATACTTTTCTAATGACTAATAAGCAACGACGTTTTCTAAAAAAACTTAATAAAAAGAAGTCTATGTCCTATGATTATTTAGACATCCATTACCCTAACCTCGTCTATGACAAAGAACTAGGCGCCGCCTCATTCCAACAATACATTGATTCCCTACCTAATAGAACTGGCATTACCATTTCAGTTAAGGGTATTGAAGAGCTTCAAGATTTCCATAGATACCTTAGACATTGGCGCATTCCGGTCATCCTGTCTATAGTTTCCATATCCATAACGCTGCTATCGCTATTGCTGTCAGTATTAAGGTTATAATTGTAATGTACGTGGGAAAAAGGGGATGCTTCATTGAAAAAGACAATCTGTAACCCGGATGCTCTTTTTCATAGTTCTTCCTTTGTTCATCCGTCAATCCCTTTTCCCACACAACTACTATTTTCTTTGCTATCTTCCTCACCTCCTCCTGTCTCATTACGTAATATTTTAGTTAAAAAAAATATACTGTACTGGTTTTTGGTAATATTCTGAAATCCTCATTTTAATAGAATCTCTCAGAATTCTTTTCTCCGTTTCATACATACCAAGCGTTGATGTAGCTATTCCAAGGTCTTTTGCTACTTTTTCTTGAGTGCTGGTGCCTCTTAATTCTATAAGAATCTTTCCATAACCTCTCATGAGAACCTCCTTTCTGTTTGTCACTATATGTGACTAACCGTATATTATCACCTCTCCGGCGATGTGTCAATATGATTTTTCACATTTTGTGACATTTTTACAATTTACTTTAATCACGTTTTGTGTTATTTTCTATTTTAGGAGGTAATGTTCATGGTAAATTTTTTTAATATTTTTAAAAACTTACGTCAGTCAAGTGGATATACACAGCAGGAACTATCTGAAAAACTTGGAATATCCAGAAGTACCATTGGAATGTATGAAACAGGAGCGAGAGAGCCAGATTTTGAAACATTAGAAATAATTGCAGATTTTTTCAATGTAGATATTGATTATCTCATAGGGAGAACTAACCAGACTACAGTATTACCAGAATCCTCTTACTATTTCAATGCAGATGCACGAGAAATGGCACAATTTCTTTATGAAAATCCAGAATACAAGGTACTTTTTGATGCATCCAGAAAAGTAAAAAAAAATGATATTCAATTTGTAAAGGAAATGATTGATCGAATGAGTAATAAAAATTGATATGCAAAAGGGGAATTCATATGGATGACGAAATTTATACGTATTATATTGATATGCCTACCACGGTACGGTCCTTTGTTGTTTCTAATGATGATATGTGTTTTACAATTATGATAAATGCAAGAATGGGAAGTGACCAGCAGATGATTGCCTACATGCATGAAATTGAACACATTAAAAGCGGAGATTATGACAAGCACTGCTCTGTTGATCTGATAGAATTGGCGGCTCATAGGATATCTTTGGGCCCAGAATGTGATAACGTCCCACTCTCAGAAGATTCTAAGTGTAGGGGAAGAGTTGTCGGGGCATTATAAGTGTATCTACATCAAATAGATTTAAGTGAATGAGGAGGACATTACTCATGGAATTAGCCGGGAAAATTTATAAAGAAGCAGATTATTACAGCCTCCCCGAAGATGTCCGAGCCGAACTGATTGATGGCCAGATTTACTATCAAGCTGCACCAAGCCGATTGCACCAAGACATACTGGGATCGCTCTATGCAGCGATCTATAATTACATCAAGTCAAAAGGGGGATCATGTAAAGTTTACCCCGCTCCCTTTGCTGTCAAACTTTCAAAGGATAAGGATAACATCACGGAACCTGACATAAGCGTAATTTGCGATTCTGGCAAGCTTACTGACAAGGGATGCACTGGTGCTCCTGATTGGATTATTGAAATTGTCTCTCCTAGCAACCCTGGACATGACTACATGCGCAAGATGAATTTATACATGCATGCGGGGGTGCGTGAGTACTGGATCGTAAACCCGATGAAGAACACCGTCACCGTTTATGATTTTGAGCATGAGACCGGCACAAACCAGTATGTCTTTGACGATACCATTCCTGTCTGCATCTATGAAGATCTCAGCATCTGTATTTCCAGATTGCTGCAGGAAAGCTAAAAAACATAACACTTGTTGCGACGTCGCAACAGAATGCACCATAAACCAGAAAAAACCGCCCGGTGTTACTAGCACCGAACGGCTTTAGATATACCCCGGAGGTATACCTCATATACAAAAATATTGTATCATCTCCGGGAGCAGCTTGCAAGCGAAAAAATCGCTGGCTGTTATTTTTATGCCCAAAAAAGGAGGATGATATCATGAAAATTGAAAAAAGTGGATCCAACAGCTACCGAGTGAGAAAGATGTACAAAGGACAGATGTACACGGTGTCCTTTGACCGGAAGCCCACACAAAAAGAGGCCATGCAGGCCATGGCTCAGAAACTGGATAAAGTGGAAAAGTACAAGAGCATGACCTTTACAGCCGCAGGAGAAGAATACATAGAGTCAAAGCGGAATGTGCTTTCTCCCAGCACTCTCCGGCTTTATAAAGTTACAATAAACAACATCTCCGATAAATTTAATTCCATGAACGTCCATGATATAACTACAGTGGACATCCAGGCCGAAGTCAATCGGCTGGCCAAAGGGCACAGCCCAAAGACCGTGCGTAACTATCACGGCTTCATTTCGTCTGTTTTAGGAACCTTTTGCCCAAGCTTGAAGATTTCTACCACTTTGCCGCAAAAGGTCAAAAATGAACCATACATTCCTTCAGACGAGGATGTTCAGCGAATCCTGGATTGTGCCAAAGGCACTGAGTATGAGGTTCCCATTGTTTTGGCCTGCTATGGGCTACGCCGATCGGAGATATGTGCCCTCTCTCCATCAGATCTTGATGGGGACATTATACATATAAGTAGGGCCAGAGTTTTTGGAGACAGTGGGGAATGCGTAGACAAGGGTACTAAAACTACATCAAGCACAAGAGATATCATCATACCTGCAGAAATTTCGGAACAGATCCGCCTTAAAGGGTATGTATATAAAGGACATTCAAATTCAATTACAGTCTATTTACGGACAGTTGAGGACCGGCTGGGGATTCCCAGATTTACCATGCACAAGCTTCGGCACTACTTCGCTTCAAAGATGAGCGCTATGAATATACCTGATGCTGATATCATGCGGATGGGTGGCTGGGAAACTGATCATGTCATGAAATCCGTTTACCGGCATTCAATGATGCAGAGGGATGAAGATGCTAAGAGGGAGGCAGCTGAGAAACTGCGAAACGCCCTTTTTAGTTAGGACAAATCCGAACAAATATCTGGACAAAAAATCATGAAAATTTCGCTTTCTAAAGGAAAACGATGCTTTATAAATTAAGTAAGTAAAAAGCCGCAAACCATTGATTTTACTGAAAAATCTTTGAGCTTGCGGCTTCTTTCAATTGACTCCCCGAGTAGGGCTCGAACCTACAACAACTCGGTTAACAGCCGAGTGCTCTACCATTGAGCTATCGAGGATTATATTATTCAGAGTACCGGGATTCTCCC